>NZ_JAVBXR010000114.1 GCF_030824455.1 Desulfobulbus sp. | reverse complement strand
TTCCTGTTTTTCGACATGCAATGAGGACTCAATGAACAACAATTCACAGAAATATTGGCCTACTCCAAGTCAAAAATCTTGGCTTGCCTTTTATTGCGATGGCAAATGCTTTGGCATTATTCAAGAAAGTGCCGCCGCCGAACGTGAAAAGAAACGCCTTCTAGGATTGAAGGGTATGGAAGTTCGTTTTGCGCTTCCTGATGATCTCATTAGATTTCGAGCCTGCACCAAACTGTCCAGCCGAATTCTTAGGGTTATGAGTGAGAAATCGATTTGTTGTAACTGGAAATCCAAGTTTGCCAAGGAATACCTTAGGCGGATTTAGCTAAGTTTGCCTTCCTGTTTCTAGACATGATATGAGGCCTATCAATGTATCTTATTGAATACCCAACACCGTTACTCTTGAAATTTTTTTTTGTATTGCTTGATAACTCAATATATATATTAATAGTATTAAATATTTTGGTATTACTGTTTGAATTGAATATGAAAAAGAAGATTCTACAAAAAATCTTCAATTTTTTTAAATCAGAATAAAAATCGTTAATAAAGAACAATGAAAACCAGCATCTTCAAGACACTGCGCCGGGGCTGGCTTGGCAACAAACCGCTCGGCGCTGACTACATGCCCGCCGTGAACGAACGTGCCCGCCGTATGAAAGCCGCCGTTCGCGAACAGAATCAACTCACCGACAAACGGCAGCAATGGCTTCCAGGATTTTAACTATATAGAATCGTTATTCAATGCGGCAATTTTTGAGAGATAATAAACTGATATGATGGTCAATAACGATGTTGGATTTTACCGGATCAAAGATTTGCTGAGTATCATTCCTGTGAGCAAGTCAACAATCTGGCAATGGATTAAGGACGGTAAATTTCCTCGACCAACCAAGATGAGTTCTCGGGTTACCGTTTGGTCGAAAAAGCAAATCCATGAATTCATGGATCAGCTAAATGCTGAATCATATCAATGAATACAAAAACCGGGTACGAAACCGGGTATGTTGCAAGGACGAAAAATTATTAACAATGGTAATAATTTGAAATTATAAGATATGTATATTTGCATTCGGCTCTCGCCTTCGCACCATTTTTACAATAACGGAGTAAACGGGTTACATATTCCACCGATTCCGTTACATATCTCGCTTGAAACAAAGCGAACCGTTGCAGCCGAGGTATCTGATTATCTCGGCTGTACACATTTCAGCGTACCGCATTTTCTCGTAAATCTTTGAATTAAGGGGCAGAGATGCGCATTCCCGCCTGTTTTTTCCAAAGAATGTTCAAGCTTGGTATTTTGTTGGAAACAACCTCAAGCACCGCCCTGGTAAGCATGCCAAATTTTATGGCGGCATTTCTACTCGAGCTTCATCTCTCTAGCGATCAATTTTTGAAATAATAACGAATATGCTTGCCCTAATGCTGCACCCGAAAAAAATTTTTCATAACGCATTCTCGCGCCTACTCCCAATTGCTTAGTCAATAAATTATTATTAATCAATGATTCCATGGCATTCGCTAAGGCCTCAGGATTTGCTGGCGGCACGACTAAGCCTGATTCGCCATGCGCGTTGACATAGGACGTGCCTGTGCCGATTTCGCAGGTGATGAGTGGCCGGCCGAGCATGGCTGCTTCAATTAGCGACATGCCAAAGGCTTCCGAACGCAAATGGGACGGTAAAATTAATGCGCGGCAATGCAGCAGCAGTGTGACTTTTTCTTGGTCACTCACATGGCCGGAAAATATAACATTTTTTAATGCTAAATCGGTGGCTAAGGTGTCAAGTCGCTCGCGCTCCGGGCCCGAGCCGGCAATTATTATTTTGGCGTTGAGAGTCTGGGCCGCTTGGAGAAGAAAATGAAGACCTTTGTAATAGCGTAACGCGCCGATAAACAAAAAAAATGGGGTGCTCTTATCTAATCGCAGTCGTTGTAAGATGCGAGAGTCTCCATGTTGGGGATATGACTGCTCTTGAATGCCTAGTGGTATGATATGAATTTTGTCGCGAATCGCTGAATGGCTTAACACAGGGCTTGTATGCACATAGTTTGGTGAAGTGGCTATAATCGCATTCATCGAATTTAGCGTCCGCCACATCAGAGGTTTGTAGGCGGCCCCAAGAAAACGCTGGCGGACGATGTCAGAGTGGTAAAGTATCGCTGACGGACGATTCAAGCCGCCGAGAATGTGTAGTATATCACCAAATGGCCAAGGAAAATGGTAGATGACAAGGTTCGCGTCACGAGACAATTGGCGAAACTTGTGAACTGCAGATGGTCCGCCCAAGTCGCATGAAGCTGGCGCTGCCCATGAGCGACAACGTACTACTTGCCCCTCGGGGCGATCAGATATGATAGACGGGTGAGGTCGTTTGCTAAGCGAAAAAATGACATTACTAATTCCGTAATCAGTCGTAGCCAAGGCAATTTGTCGAATGGCTTCTTGTAGGCCTCCTGGCGGATCTGGAAAATATGTTCGGTATACATGCAATACTTGGATTTTTTTTTTCATGTGCAAGAACGTCGCATTTCTTCCCTTGCAGTCAGAGCTTCAGAGAAAACTTCCATGGTTTGAAGAGCGGCTTTTTCCCAAGTATATTTAGCGGCAGTCGCAGCGGCATGGGCAGCTAATTCGTCGCGGCGCTTGTCATTGTTCAAAAAAACAACGAGAGCTGCCGCAAGAGCTTTCTCGTCAAGCGGATTTATAAGGATGCCTGCATTTCCAGCAACTTCTGGGAGGGATGATAAATCGGATGTGAGAACAGGCACGCCATAGGACATCGCTTCAATTAGAGGCAAGCCGAAGCCTTCGTGAAGAGAAGGCATAGCCAAAAAACGTGCATGCGCGTACAGGGTCGAAAGTTGTGAATCTGTCACATAACCGGTAAGGACAACATTCCTTTCTAGGTTGAGTTCATGCACTACGTTTTGAACATTGATAGCCCCCCATCCTTTACCGCCAGCAATTACAAGCAGCGCGTTGTGGTTAAGAGTGTGACGTATTGAGGCAAAAGCACTGAGAAGCCGGCGTAAATTTTTCCTAGGTTCAAGCGTGCCAACAAAGAGAAAATATGGGCGATTGATGCCAAGGGTTGATAAAAAACTGAAATTTGATGGCGATGCTAGCCGCGTCACCCCAAGTGGAACGACCCGAACCTTGCTCCGAGACAGGGGAAATTCAGACGCCAAAGCGTCTGCCGTACTTTGAGAATCCGTCATAATACGATCTGCAGCAAGAATAGCTTCCGGCATCAGAAAACGCTCCATCCAGCGGCTTAAAGGGCGCATAGTTTCACCAGCAAATTTCCAGACCAAGTCATGGATGGTGACAACTCTGGCCATAGAGGCTGGAAGGTAACGCGGGAGTCTGTGGGTGGTCCCCCAGAATAAATCAATTTTATCGAGAACCGCCCAATAGGGCAACATGGTCTGCGACCAAAGTATTTTACCGATACGCCCGTGAAAGGCAGAAGAGCGCAGCTTGTATTGGTTGCCCTCCCAGACCGTTGCCATAGGCGGCTTAGGCGTATAAAAATAAAATTCCTTCTCGAGTTTAACCAACTCACGCGACAATTCGGCCGAATAACGGCCAATGCCGTTAACTGGTTCAGAAAGGAGCCGTGCATCAACGCCAATACGCATCAAAAAGAACCTGATTCAAACATCCAACGAAGAGTTTCCTGCAACGGAATACAATCAATAGAACCCAAAACTTCTCGCAACCTTGTTGCATCTCCTTGTAGCCGTTTGATCTCGTTTGTCCGAACAAAGGCAGGATTGACATGCGCCTCTATTTCATAACCAGCGATTTCGGCCATAAGTGCTAAAATATTTTTGAGTGAATACACTTTGCCGGAGCAAACATTGAACACCTCGCCGGTCGGAGGTTGTTGCAACAGAGCGGCGTAAATGTGAGCAATCGTGCGGACGTCTGAAAAATCACGCTCTACGTCAATATTACCAAGTTCTATTATATTCTGCCCGCGTTGAAAATGTCCGACTATTTTAGGCAGTAAAAAATGAGGCGCTTGGCCAACGCCTGTATAATTAAATGGTCGTGTAACAACTATTGGCAACCGATCAAGCCACAGGTGCGCCATCTGTTCCATGGCCAACTTGCTGACGGCGTAGTCGTTGGCCGGTGAGGGCGGCACATCTTCATTAATTATTTCAACAGGAGCGTTGCCATAGATGTTGGCGCTGCTCGCCAAGAGAACAGCCCGAGGTGGTTTGGTTAAGTTGGCCAGAGATTGCAGGAGATTGCGAGTTCCGATAATATTAATCCGGTAGAGCGCCTCAACATCTCCATGCGCAACAAAAGAAATCGCCGCCAGATGTGCAACCACTTCTGGTTGTATTGTTGTGACGGCATCGGCAAGTTGATCTCGATCGCACAAGTCGACGGCAAATTGCTTCGAATCCATTGGGTGGCGACCGTGCACGATGCCGAAAACATCATAGCCTGCCCATTCAAGTTCTCGAGCGAGGTAATGTCCGGTAAATCCGCCTATACCTGTAATAAGAGCGCGGGGCATATCAGAATGAGAAGCCGCACTCATTGCGTTGTAAATCTGCTTCCACCATCATGGCGCAGAGTTCCTCGAGCGTTGTTTTGGGTTCCCAGCCCAACTCTCGTTTAGCCTTTTCCGGGTTGCCGATTAATACCTCCACTTCGGCTGGGCGATAGAATTTGGGATTCACGCGAACCCTTGTTTTGCCAGTCGCAGCATCAAAGCCGATTTCATTTTCTCCGCTGCCTTTGTAAGCAATGGTCACTCCAACAGCCTTGAATGCCATAGAGACAAAGTCACGCACGGTTTCCGTCCGGTTGGTGGCGAGCACATAGGTGTCCGGTTTATCCGTCTGCAGCATTTTCCACATGCCCTCAACGTACTCCTTGGCGAAACCCCAATCTCGCTTGGCGTTCATGTTGCCCAACTCAAGAACATCCAGTTTGCCGAGGTGTATTTTGGCCACAGCATCGGTGATTTTGCGAGTTACAAACTCCAGGCCACGCAAAGGGGATTCGTGGTTGAACAAAATCCCGCAGCTGCCGAAAATATCGTAACTCTCCCTGTAGTTGATCGTCATCCAGTGGGCATATAGCTTGGCTACACCATAAGGGCTACGAGGATGGAACTGGGTTGTTTCTGACTGCGGTATCTCCCGCACCTTGCCAAACATCTCGGAGGTGCTGGCCTGGTAAAAACGAATGTTCGGATTGACAATACGAATAGCCTCTAGCAGGTAGAGCGCACCAAGTCCGGTAATTTCGCCGGTAGTAATCGGTTGATCGAAGGATACACTCACAAAGCTCTGCGCAGCTAGATTGTACACTTCGGTGACCTCGGTTTTTTTCAATAGCCGAATGCTGGATGATAAATCAGTTAAATCAAATTCAACCAGATGCAGATTGGGATGCGTATCGATCCCCAATGCTTGCATGCGCCAAAAATTGACGGAGCTGGTGCGGCGGTAAGTGCCGTAGACCGTGTAGCCTTTTTGCAGGAGGATCTCTGCGAGATAGGCGCCATCTTGCCCTGTAATGCCAGTAATAACAGCAGATTTTTTATTCATAAATTTATATCAAAGTAATTGTTCAGAGTTATATAACGCCTCGAGTTTGCTTTCTTTAGCCAAATGAATAAAGTTTGGCGCCAGCCTAACCACTGCATAAAAGTCATGGTTTGTAACTGTCACAAACTTTGATTTTGCTAATTGAGATGTCGTATGAGCGAGTTCATTCTTGAACTCAATAGGATAAGGCCAACTATGTGCTGCCCACAACATGTCAATATAGGGTAAAATTACAGCATCTGCTTCATCTCTTGCTAAAAGCAGTACAATGTTCTTTGAAAAATTAGCATCCACACGAGCCATCGGGAAGGTCTGCATCGTCTTGGGCCAATATTTTCTTGCTTGTTCTAAATTTTTATCTCCGCCAATATTAAATGAAACGATATTCAGTCTTGAAGCAACATAATTGACAAGGAAGTCGTTTCGCCATGGAAGAAAAGCAACTCGCTCCCCCTGATGTACAACTTTCCGCAAACCATCGATGAAATCAGATTCGAGTGAAAAAAACATTGATCGATTGTTTGAGTCACTTTTTAATTTCTTTGAAAGATCAGGAAGGTTGAGGATGCAAACTAAGCAGGCGAAAATAGAAGCCACGATAACAATTCTTCTATTGTTATTTGAAGACATGGCCAAAACTACCAAGCACCAAGCGCCAAAAATGCCCAAGGCTCCCCACCGGTAACTGGCGCGCATGTTTTTAAATCCTGGAATATTTTTGGATAAGATGGCTGATCCTGTTGGTGCAATGGCATATTCCTTGGCCATCAACGGGCCCAGTTTCGTCCCCTCTGGCTTGATGGAATTAAACTTGATCGAGGGGCCCAAAGACATGTAAAAGCCGAAAAGAGTGATCAGTAATAGCCCGATAACAACCCGTTGTCTTCTGAAAGTATTGCATGCCGACCAAACAGCGCCAAGGATTACTGGAATTGAAAAAGAGGTCATCCAGACAGATGCATCACCAAAAAAATGACCGGCTGAACGAGGTTCACTCCAGCCAATAAGATCAGGCAGCCAGTGCATCCCTTGCGTCGGTATCAAGAGAAAGGTCAGATCAACGCCCCAGCCGCGGAAAAAATCAATAGGAGCACCTTCAAAACCAACTTTCCCAATATAAAAGGTATATAAGGAATAGGCTATGCCTAGCCCTGCAAAATGCGTTGGAAACACAAATGCCTTCAGGAATTTTTTTGTCTCGCTGTCTCCAGAGATAAACATTGTTATTCCTAAAATACTTGCCCCTGCTGCAAACATTATGAAGCTGTAGCCGTCCATGAATATAGAAATTATGCAAACAACAGGGTACAGTAGTAGCCATATTTTTAGACCACTGCTAGTATGCCTGTCCCCGTTGTGTTCCCAGCTGAAAATCTTGATTGAAAACAAAAAATAAAATGGTATCAAAGCTATACCCGTCGACACCATTGAATAACCCGAATGGGCCCATATCATAGGCATCGTCAGCCAGCACAATGCAGCCAAGATTGCCAAAGTCGGATGCACTGAAAAGTGTCTAGCTATACTGCAGGCAGCGCAAAAAGCAATGGCCAGCCATATTGCAACCATTGCGGAGTAGGCATCTGGCGCTGGCAGTCCAAGCTTCATAAAAACAGCTGAAAGCCACGCGCCAGACAAGCCGAAGGCGATGGCTGCGGGTTCTGGGGCACCTATATTGTGGGCATATATACTGAAAACAGAGTGGTTAAGAAAGGACTGGGCGAAACCAGTCGTCCAGACAGCCTGTCCAAGGGTAGGTGTGGAGATAAAAGGCACCGCTCCCTGCAGAACAAGGGCAAACAATAAAGCAAGGATGAAGATGAGCCCATCTCGCCTGACACTGAAATTTCTCAAAACAACATTATTCATAGCTTCTCTCTCTCGGTTTTAAAAACGTTGCCACGATAAAATAGAGCAGATCGCCGACTACGGTCACCACCCGACCCAACACTATAGCCAGCAATAGATCCGCCTGTGCAAATTGGTTTCCGAGGAGAGAAAGCAGAACTAGCTCTCGCACTCCAACTCCGGCTGGTGTGCCAGGGGTGACAAGCCCGGCGATCCAAGCAATCACGTAGACGCCACATAATGCAGGAAATGCTGGAATCACTGTGGATTGAGGTACAATAACTGCCAAGGCTCCAACAAAGATGATACTTGACACACCCAGGAATGTGACCTGCCAAGCCAGCGCAAAAGCCACCTGCGGGCAAAATGAACGACGGGTGAGAGAGTATAGCGCCACCGAGAAAGTGACAAACAGAAAGGATGCCACCGATAATGACAAGGCTGACCAGACCAAGGGAACGGCTAGGACGGCAAACAGTAAGCCGGCGATGGCTATCAATCCGAGTTCCCATGCGATGGATTTGGCAAGCGGTCGAGCAGGCAACCCCTCTGCCATGCCCAGAGCTTGACGCCCCGCCAGGTGGAATATGTTGCCGGGAACGTACTTAGCCAGTTGCGATTGGCCGTATGCCTTGATGGTCCACCGCCACCGCGCTTGGACATCGAGGAGGGTCAGCAGATGCCACCAAGAACGAGCGAGCATAATATTCGCTACACCATAGGTCAGGGCGAGAAGAACAATGATTGCCCAAGTGGTGAGGGTAAACCGAGCAAGGTCGAGTTGTTCTGTGTATGAAGAGAGGCGCAGGGCAACGAACACCACTCCCGCGAAACCAAATCCTCCACCGATGAGGTGCAAACACCATTTTAATGAAAAACGCACTGTTCCTCGTTTAGCGCTTCGCCCGACATAGGGCCATTGTCCAAGGAAGGGGAGCCCTGACATCAACTACATCGAAGTACCGAGTGGCGAGTTTGATGAATTCTTTTTGGGACCAATGCTGAATGTGGCCAGGGGTGTTGCCGCGGCTATCCAAGTATTTTCCGCGAACCAAGTTGAGAGCACACCAGAGAGGTTCACGGGGGACGCTGAGGATCAGGTAATTGGTAACAACGCGTTGCAGGGCCGATAGCCCAGCTTCCGGGGATTCAAGATGTTCAAGAACTTCGCAACATACGATTAGGTCGGCGCTGTCGCGTTCGGGCTCAATATCATAGATGCTACACGCAGAAAAAATGTCCGGGGAAAAATTGCGACTCTGAGCATTTTCACGCGCTAGATTGATGACTTTTTGCGAAAAGTCACTGCCACGTGCTTGAAGACCCTGTTGGTTCCAGTCTAGAACCCAATATCCCTCTCCACACCCCACCTCGTGAATGGTGCGTGGCCCTACTTGTGTGACTAGGCTAGAGAGCCTGTCAGCAAAGCCATTCATGATCCAGCGTACGAGCATATTTTTCGAACCGTATTTATCGTACGCATTGCCGACAACAACCCCACCTTCCTGTAAGCCTGCAGAAATTTTCATTTCATCCTCGCGCTTTTAAAAACAGCCAGTTGATTGCCACCAAATAAAAAACGCTTGTAATCTACCAAAACTAGTCCAGCGCACCGACCAACTTCAAAAAGTGTATTTTGATCAAGTAATTTCTCATGCTCTTCACTGGCATGCTGACTGAATAAACCAATTGATGCACCTACTTCATGAACCCATCCTACTGATGGGTGGGGGGTCGTGACAACGATTCGTGCAGTCCGGTCATTATTCAAGTATTGCGAAAGGGATGTAAGGAATATTGTCGGATCTGGCACATGCTCAATCACAGCAAGGGAGACAACTGTATCAAAATTTTCAGTGACCACTGGGGGAAAGCTATCGAATAAATGACGTGGGAAGTCGAATTTTGCTCTATTTAACGAAGTTTCATCGATATCGATACCAACATACAATGCGGGGTCAATCATCCCAGCCAGAGCGCCAGAGCCGCAACCGATATCGAGAATACGTCCATTGAGATAGGGTTTTACGGCCCCCAAACGCTGTTTGCGTAAAAAAGGAGATAGCAAGCCCTCAGCAACTTGATCAGCCATTGTTACGTTTCTCCATATCGTTGTCTTCGTTCCCGGCCGCAAATGTTTTCAAATTAAATCTCACATCCTCCATCAACTTTCGGTTCGCAGCCTGCAGATCTGCAATAAAGGCAATGAGAAAAGCCTGAAATCCCATTCCCAAAAGCACGCTAGCTAGAATCAGCGATTGTATGTGCCCCTCCCCATTGCCCTGCAGGTAATAAAAGAGGAACCGCAGGCCGATCAAAAAACCGAAACCGAACAGCACAGAGCCAATCGTGGCGAAAAATCGAAAGGGTCGGTAAATGACAAAGATACGAATGATAGTGACAATGCTGCGTTTAATGTATGAGGGAATGCTTTTCACCAATCGCGACGGACGCAGATCTTCGTTGACCCGAATCGGCACCGAGGTGATAGCCATGTTTTTCTGGCCGGCTTGAATAATTGTTTCAAGGGTATAGGTGTAATCGTTGAATACAATCAACCGTTGCGCGGCGGTTCGGCTCATAGCGCGGAAACCGCTGGGGGCGTCCGGAATGTCGGTTGTGCTTGCGACACGCACCACCCAGCTGCCCAGCTTTTGCAGCATCTTCTTCACAGGGGAGAAATGTTCTATGGTCTCAATAGGGCGGGCGCCCACTACGATGTCGGCTTGGTGCGCAAGTATGGGCGCAGTCAGTGCCGGAATGTCGTCGGCGTTGTATTGGTTGTCGGCATCGGTGTTGACGATCACGTCCGCTCCCCGGTTCAGGCAAGCGTCTAAGCCGGTCATGAAACCACGCGCCAACCCTTGGTTGCGAGTATGGCTGACAACGTGATCAACACCGTTTTCCCGGGCGACTCGCACGGTGTCGTCTGTGCTGCCGTCATCAATGATAAGCCATTCTACGGTATCGAAGCCAGGTGCTTGACGCGGTAGGGCAGCCAGTGCAATGGCTAAAGTGTCCGCTTCATTGTAACAGGGGATTTGGATGATAAGTTTCACTTGGCAGTTTTCTTAATTTTAGTGTGTTATTGGGGCAGCAGCAACCTGCTGAGTTGTCTGGCACTTTCTTCCCAGGTAAGCCATGGCATGAGGTCTGATTGTGGGGCCATGCCTTTCTCGTTGAGTGCTAGCCAGTTCTGTATAGTAACAGCTAGATCTGCTCCGTCGCTGCCGTTGAAATAGAGAGCATGCTCTCCCGCCACCTCACGGAACACTGGAATATCGCGGGCAATGATTGGCAACTTGTGTTGAGCTGCTTCGATCAGTGGCAGGCCGAAACCTTCACCGTAGGAGGCGGCGATCAGGCAAGTAGAGGCTGAGTATATTTTTTCCAGGTATTCGTCACTTATGCCTTCCCGCCAAAACAGATGCTTCTCCAATTCAGGGTGGTTCTGCAAAAAGGAAATGGTTATTGGAATGTCTCGACGCATTTCATCTGGCAGTTGTTTCCACCCCTCCTTGCCGACGATGATAAGGTTGACATCAAGCCCATCTTTCCAGAGTTGGCTAAAAGCTTCGATGGCTTGTAGGTAACCCTTGCGGGGCTCAATTGTACCGACCATCAGAAAAGTGGGACTGGCGCCAAGTCGGTGCAGTGTCCATTCGGAGTTTTTCGGAAGCCCATAAGTGGGGGAAGAATTAAGGACATCAGCACCGAGGTGAAACCAGCGAATCTGAAAAGGGCGCCGATTTTCCCGAGCAAAATTTGTAGGTTCCGTCTGCCAGTCGGTAAAATGATCGGCAACAGTTTTGGAGATGCATATGGCTCCATCGAATTTTAAAATCGTTTGCAACCATTGAGCATGAGTTTTGTCTGCGTCTGGTGGAAAACGTTCTGGCATTTGTACAGGCAATAGATCAAAAACAACAGAAAACACCCTCACCCCCCGGTTTCGGTAATTCGCAAACAACCCCGTGTGCTCAGCCTGCACCAGTATATCCCCGGATAAATCCAACCCCAGAAGGGTATCGCCAAGCTCAGGTTCTACAATTTCGTCGTCGAGGACTTCTGGAAGGCCTCCCAGCAACTCAACCGTGTAACGGCGTGCGTAGCGGAGATGCCACTCCCCTCCGTCATGGCTGAGATATACAGGTTCAATTCGGTATCCTGCAGGCGGTGTCTCCATTAGCGCCAGAAGTAGCGCCCGCGCGACCCGTTCGATGCCGGTCTTAAGGTCGGTGCGAAATGTAGCCGAGACGTCTAGGAATAAACAGTTATTGGGGCTATTTAATGGTAACGTGGAGGATATGGATTTGGCGAGAAGGATTAACTCTGGGTCATCCTGGACAAATTGTTTTTGTGCTGCAATGGCCTCGATCAAGGCCGTCGTCGATGTTTCGGAGCGACGATGGAAACGCTCGATCGCTTCCGCATAGCGTTTGGCGCATTTAGCCGGGCCGTGATGATGTCGGATCGTTTCGCTTGCGCATTCGCCCAAGGCGCGGCGTCGTTCCGGCTCCCGCCACAGCTTCTCCAGAGCCTCTACAAGTGCGGAGTCATTAAATGTCTCGGGCAGCATCCAGACGGAATCTGGGGGAAGTTCCGCCATGGCCCCATTGGCATTGACGATGAGCGGTAATCCATAATTCATGCAGTCTAGAACGGCCGCTGAGGTTTCACCTCTCGATTGAGTCCGGAGTTGTACAGCCATATCGGCAGCACTTAAATATTGCAGGAATTTTTCTGGGGACACGTAACCGGTGATGCAGAGGCGATCACCAATACCGCTTGAACTCATCGTTTGCGACAGGCTTGTGCCATAGTCCCCGTCATGATTCCCGCCTACAAAAAATATTCGGCAGCGACTATCCTCTGCGAGGGCACTATTGAGCCAACAACTGAGCAAGCGGTGGTTCAATTTCGTTGCGTCAATAAACCCAAAACTGCAAATGATGAAATCGTCTTTGTCAATGTTGAGTTGTTGCCGGACCGCTACCTTGTCCACCGCCGCTGCTGGTGATCGCAGGAGGGGAATGACCTCCCAATTGTCTGTAAAACCATTTTTGTACCATTGCTGCGCTAAGTGGCGCGAATATTCGGAGTGAACGATCACACCCTGGGCATGCTGTAGAATGTGTAGATTAACAGGGTAGTTACGCTTTGCCGCTTCGGGGTCAAGGTGGCGTTCGCGTATCGCGCCGTAGCCGTGGGCGGCATAAAGCGCTTTTATCCATGGATGGTGCGCGTTGGCATGCTGTTCGAGCCAAGCCATCAACCCGCTCATGTAGAAATCGTGCAGAACCACCGTGCCGGGAATTTCCTGCAGTAAAGGCAGCATGTGCTGGTGAAAGGGGGAATTGCCGATCTGGTAGAGCACTCGGTCAATTTTGTCTGCGTGGGTACGTAACCATGACACGTCCCACACCTTGCCATGATTATTAACCCAGGGATCGTCCACCCGATCCTGCGCCACCACGATTTCGATGTCGTAATGTTCAGCCAGCGCCGGCAATAATTGAGCGCTGTAATCGGCAATGCCAGTGCGTTCCGGCGGTAGGGGGGAAACAAAGGCCAGTCGCCGTTTCTTGTTGTTGTATGTTTGGCTGTTTGGCTGAACCGGCGTAGAAAATGTCGACAGCGAATTCCATGCCCCAATAGCCTGGTTCGCCGATTTGTCCCAGGAAAATTGCTGCGCCTGTTGTAAGCCGTGGTTGCGCAGCCTGGAGCGAAAGGCTGCGTCTTGCAGCGACTCCGCCATTTTGGCTGTTATGGCGGTGACGTCAAAAGGATCAAACAGGGCAGCCTCAAGAGCGATCACTTCTGGCAAACTTGATGTATTGGCGCCGATGACCGGGGCACCACAGGCCATGGCTTCCAGGGCAGGCAGACCGAAACCTTCATGCCAGGAAGGGAACACGAATAGTTTGCACAGATTGTAAAGATGGACGAGTTCTTGGTCTGTCACATATCCCGCAAAACACAGCGCATCGGGCTTGAGACCGATGCGCTGCGCGAGATGTTGCAGGGGGGCAAGATTGGCCTGATGGATCTTGCCGGCCAACAGCAACTGGTGACTCGAGCGTAGCGACGCGGGCAAGGCGGCAAATGCTTGAACGAGCCTCGTCAGGTTTTTGCGTTCGTCGGCGCCGCCGGTGTAGAGGACGAAGGGGCGGGTCAGGCCAAACTGACGACCCAATTGGCAGGCGACGTCCTTATCAATATGCAGAGGGTGAAAACAGGGATCGATGGCCGTCGAGACATTGACGACCTGCCCCTCGTTTGCTTCCAGATGGGAGATTCCTTCTTGTCGGCTAAATTCCGAGATGGCCAAATGAACGGCTGCCTGCTTGAGATGTTCGAGTTTGCGGCGGTAATATTGGTGGTAGGTCGGGTTGGATTTAAAGTAGTGATCTGGATTGAGCAGAGGAATGAGATCGTAAAGGGACACGCTCACAGGGGTGCTGCGGTCAAAACGGCCAATGCTCGTCACTGCGTCGTCGGCATACCCTTCGAATAGACTCGAGATGTGAACCACGTCCGGCTGCAGGCTGGCAAGAAAGGCTTCGCGGATGAGTTCCGCCACTTCGCGCCGATCATCGTTGCCGGGTTGCTCTTCCTTGATTGGGCCTGGAGCGTTCCACACCCGGATATTTTTCTGCGGCAACAGACCATCGAAGGCGGCACGGATGGGTTCAATGGTCTCGGGGAACAAGCCGTTGAGGGCGAGGATAACCTCATGTTCGCCCTGGTTGCGGACGACGGCTTTGGAGAGCGACAAGGTGTAGCGACCGATGCCGCGGAATCGGCTTTCGGTTTGCGCCCCCTGCATATCAATGACTATGCGCATTGCTTTGCTCCTGTTGGCGCTGCTTGATAGCGGCTTTCAAGTCGTTGTAAATCTGGCGGGCGCGAGGAGAAAGTTGTTCCGGTCCTGCAACGATCAGTGGGCTTGGTGGCGGCAGGGGCTGACTGCTGATCCTCTTCAGCCGTAATCTGAGATCGGGGAACGGCGCCAAACATCGCAAGGCAAGCGCTTTGAGACGCGGGCGGGCGGAGACAAATAATGTAAAGTGCAAAATCGCCTGACGCGCAATTCGGTGTGGGCGGCTCATTGGTGCAAAGGTCAACCAAGCAACGCTGCCACGTACAAACCAGTGCGCCGCTGTGCGCCCCCATCGCAAGGGCGCAGTAATCCGCCATGATCGACTCCTCTGCACAGCATGCAATTCGGCCTCAGCGTGCAGGGCACGTCTCTCGGCCGCCTGTGCGATCGCCTCAGCGTGCAGGGCACGTCTCTCGGCCGCCTGTGCGATCGCCTCAGCGTGCAGGGCACGGCTTTCCGCCGCCTGTGCAGTCGCTTCAGCGTGCTGCAACCTTTTGTCGAAACGATCAGCAAGGGGATTCAGCGAAAGACCGTACTCTTGGTTGAATACTTTATCAAAAAGCTCGATAGTCTCGGAGGGTGCTAATTTCTGAGCAATAACCGCATAATCTGGACTCACTCCACCTAAAACATCATTTAACTGTATCGTCCCGCTGGTGATTAAATCGGGTGATTCTTGCAGGCGAAGGGTTTTTATCCGGTTGTACCCATAATATTCTGGAAGAAAACTAAGAAGCTTTGGTGGAATGGGATGCTGATGGGTTGGGTCCAGATAAAAACTATTGGTTGCGACGACAATATTTTCTGGATTAGGCGTTTCCAAAATTAGCAGTCCGGCTGGTTTCAAGACGCGAAGCGCCTCTTGAACCAAAATCTGCAGCTGTGCAAACGGTATGTGTTCGGCAAAATGGAATCCAGAAACAACGAGTTGGCTCGCGTTAGGCAGTTCCTGCAACACCTCAATGGCATCTTTGGTTTCAACATTAAGGCCAAACTCATGGCAGGCGGCGAGCATCCCGGTATCCAGATCAACCCCGTAGGTCTGAAAGCCCGCTTCATTCAGCAACTCCAGCCATTCCCCCCGACCACAACCAAGATCGACTGCTTTGGCATCTTCATACAATCCCACAAGGGGGGTAATGAAAGGTAAATACACCCGTAACCGCGACTTGATTAAATCGCGTGATCCGCGATATTGTTCTTCAAATGCTCGGTAGAAATTATGATCCATTAACGATCCTTACCTCAATACTCTTTAAAATGTTGTTGGCCTTATTGTGCCAACGGATCGTTTCCTGTACCGGCAGGACGTAAAGAAGGTAATTGCCTGGATTCTCAGGTGCTTGCACCAGCACCTCGCATCTGGTTGTTCGAGCTGGATGAACAGGCGCCTGAAGTTCGGTGCGCAAACCATCGAAAATCACAATGTTGCCGGCTTCGTCTGCCCAATGATAGCTTAGGCGGATCGGATGATCGCCAAAACTAGTCAGCAAAGTCGGCCCTGCATGGGCGAGTAGGGTGGAGACAAAAAACTCTTCCCCCGGTCTGACCCGCCGCGGCGCATTCATTACCTGCAAGGTAATGCCCTGCGCTTCCTCTTCTGAAAGAGGCGGCATTGAAAACAAGGAAGCAATTTTTTCCGAATCTATAGGTTGATGTGAGGCAACCGCAAAGAGACTGGTGGCACGGCGGAAATCTGCAATGCGGAAATGTCGCAATAAACTACCGCCCATGTTCTGGTTATCCGTAAACCAGATGAGCACGTGAGGGAAATGTTGTAATAATTGACGTTTGAGCACTCGCGGGTTTTGTTCGTTTATGTGCATTAAACGCTCATACCACGAACGGCGTGTCCTTGGTAGCCAGAAACCAGCCTGCTTTGCCACCTTTTGTTGTCGTGGATGTTCGTAAAGATAGCACCAGAGATTAGGGGCTGTGTGGACGACTAATGTTCCGTTGTTTGGCTTTAGCTTGCTGCTAACAATTTGATACAGAAGGTCGTCTTCTGCCGGTGAAAGGTGCTCCACGATATCGGATGCAACCGCAAGATCGTAACTTTCGCCATATGAATTCGAATGCAAAACGCTGCCACAGACAATGTCTACATGGGTGCGGCTCTCGCTGTCCAGAGTCTTTTCGATCAGTTGGACCGCGTCCGTTGAATAATCGATGGAGGTGACTTTCACTCTCTGGTGCGCAAAAATCCGGGTAAGTTCCCCTCTGCCGGCGCCAAGGTCGACAACGTGCCGTGGAGAGCATAACGCCATAGCAACATGAGCGACAGCCTGCAAACGAGGGTCAGCCACCTTACCTTTGCTTCGTCGCCACTGCGCATAACTGCGGCAGTCATTGAGGTAATAATCAGTCGTGTATGTTGGGGCGAGTGGCAGACTGCCGTCTCCAGTCGCGGCACTGGTCTCTGTGATTTTTGTACGGATCAATAATTCGCCGGCATAGCCAGGAATAGTTATTGCGGCTTCGATAGCAGACTTGTTAAGCCAAAGCCACTCATTGGCCGCCTGAAAATTATCCCGTGTCCAATGGTAGCCATCGACGAGGATATGGCGTGCCTGTACTAGCGCTAGATCAAGATCGTGGAACGTGCCGTCTCCATCTTGTTGGCCGTCGACATGTATCAGGTCAAAGATATCACCGGGAAATTTTTGCAGACGTTGGCTATTGGTCTTAATAATGTTGACATCGAAATGTGCGGCAAGCGACTGCACGGCCCAATCGACGGCGCCGGATTGGCCGCCATAGACCGGCAAATCGGCATCAATGCCGGTCAATTGAGCAGCTGGGTTCGCTTCCAAAAAGGCGCGTGCAGAATATCCATAACGAACGCCAATCTCCAAAATTGTTGATGGGGTGAGAACCTTGGCAATGGCCCATTTCATCCGGTAATAATCGATCCACTCCTCAAAAAGATCGACTAGGGGATCTTCTGGGCAGGCATGTGCACGAAAATCATACGTGCTGGCATTGTAGGTTTTCAGTATCTCGTCCAGCATTGTTCAATCCATTGTTATTTCAGGTTGAAGATCACATAGTCCACACCAGCCGGCATTGGCTCCAACCGCAATTTCAAGAAGCAAGAAAGATTGATCAAAGAATAGCGCACGTTCAAACGAGCCACGATCATAGCCACCGTCGGCCACGCCAATCGTGAGTTCGTATGTTCCGGGTGCGAGCAGACAGGGAAAATGGAAGGTTACCGACAATTTATCCCCAGGAGAAACCGCACGTAATTTGCGATTAAGCGTATAGGTGTTGGCTTCATAGATCAGAATTCCCATTTTGTTGCGAATACCAAAACCGATATGTGGGTCACGATGAATATCCTGAAAGCCTGCTGTGATGCGAATGGACACATGGTCACCGCTATAAATGGGATTGTGGCCACCTTGGATATCGACGGTGATCGCCCCAATGGTCTTGTTCGCAAGCACGGTTTTGCTGTCACGTGTCTTCAGCAAGGCATCGAATTCTGTTACCTCAGGTTGCGGCCCAGCTGGAGACTCCATTCGAAGCACTTGACTTGCCCGGTAGTAATCCATGACGGTCGCGGCATCACCTATTTTTGCAATGGCGCCGTTTGCAAGCATAATCCCACGATCACAAAGCATTCGAATAGCGTCTGAAGAATGAGAAACAAACAGCAAAGTTGTCCCTTTTTCCCGAAATTTTCGAATCCGCTGCATGCATTTGTGCTGGAAGAACGTGTCGCCTACCGACAACGCCTCGTCAACAATGAGGATGTCGGGTCGTTTTGCGGTAGCCACACTGAAGGCCAATCGCACCATCATGCCACTCGAATACACTCGTACTGGTTGATCGATATACTCGCCAATTTCGGCAAAGGCTTCGATTTGCGGCATCAAGTCTGCAATTTCGTCAAGGCTCAGGCCTAACAACTGCCCAGCCATGACAGCATTTTGTTTGCCGGTGAAATCCTGGTGAAACCCCATGCCTAATTCCAAGAGGGCGGACACCCTGCCTTGCACTGCTACAGTGCCGGAAGTCGGTTGAATTGTTCCGGTAATCAGTTTGAGCAAGGTGCTCTTGCCTGCACCGTTGATGCCGACAATTCCCACGGATTCACCAGGGTTGACCGTGAAGTTGATGTTTTGCAGTACCCAGTGCAGGTGGTGACGCGGTCGATTGCCGGGCAATAGCCATTCCGCCAGTCGCGACCAGCGATTAGGGTATTGTTTGTAGGCCTTGCCGAGATTGTTGACAGAGATAGCACCCATCAGAGTTCATCCACCATTTCGCCGGCGTGCCGACGGAAGAGTCGCAGACCGACCATACACAGCACGATTGCAAGAAGAGAAATAGGCCAAAGCGCTTGCCACTGTGGCCATTTACCGCTGACGAAAATGTCCTGGAAAGCAAAAATGAGACTGGCCATCGGATTCCAAGCGAGAATGGCGCGGACGTTTTCGTTGAGGGCGCCAACCGGATAGACAATGGGAGTGAGCCAGAACCAGAAAGTAATAAAGATGCTGAAAAAATGGCCAACATCGCGGAAAAAGACATTCAAGACCCCGAGGGTGATGCCAAGGCCGATCGAGAAGAGGATGAGGATGAGGAGTAAGGGGAAGACGGCCAGAAACGACAAGCCGGGGAAATTTCCTGAAATTACGAGGAAAACGGCGAATAGGCCAAAGATAATGGCAAAGTTGAGCGTGGCGCCGCCGATGATGATGACTGGCAGGCAGAGACGGGGGAAACTCAATTTTTTAAGCAGATTGGCGTTGTCGAGGAACACATTCTGGCCGCGACCAACAATTTCGGCGAAATACCCCCAGGTGAGCACGCCCGCGCATAGGTAAATGCTGTAGCCGAAACTGTTGTCCACTCCGGGCAACCGCGAGCGCATGACTTCGGCGAAGATCACCGTGTAGACAAGAATCATAGCCAGCGGATTAAGGATGGTCCACGCGGCGCCGAGCAAGGAATTACGGTACTTGGACTGGAATTCGCGTTTGACGCTGCCGAGAATGAAGCCACGATAGGCCCAAAGGGCACGGATCAGGGCAATCATTAGGATCGGATCTCATTTCTCTGCCCGGAGTACGGCTCGTCAGCATGACCAGGCCCAGCGCTCGACATTGAAGTGTGATAGCCGATGATGTTGGATAAATGAAAATCTAACCGCCAATGGGCACGATTGAGACTGAATGACATAAGGGTGAGCCTTGAGTCGTTGCATCTTGCTAAAGTACTTCCTGGTTTCAATTGCACAATCTTCATTTGGCTCAATTAGTGTTTCCCGTTATGCAATTGCATAGTCAGGAGTGTATTCGGGAACAATCTGATGCAAGGTTTCCTTTATGCCGTTATTATCAAGCGACTGAGATTTTTGCGCCAATCTTTCCAGTTGATCGCCCAACATCGTACAGGCGATAGTTTCCGCTCCTCGCAGCACCATGATTTTTTCATGATGGGTGTCGACAATGCCTTCGCCCTCGGTGATCAGCTCTTCATACAATTTTTCACCGGCGCGCAGGCCGACATAACGAATCTCAATCTCGCGGTCCGGTTCGCGACCGGTCAACCTGATCAGTTCGCGGGCCATTTGGTCGATCTTGATCGGGTCGCCCATCTTGAGAATGAAGATTTCGCCGCCTTCGCCCATGGAGCCGCTTTGCAGGATCAGCTGCGCCGCCTCCTCGGCGGACATGAAGTAGCGGGTGACGTCGGGATGGGTCACTGTTACGGGCCCGCCTTTTTCAATCTGCCGCTTGAACAGCGGGATGACCGAGCCGGACGAACCTAGCACATTGCCAAACCGCACTCCCATGAACCGGGTGCGGTGGGCGGTGGGCATTGGGCTCGGCTCTTGCGCGCAGGCGTCAGCGTCCCGCTGTGCCCGGGACCAGGCGGGGCTGAAGGTTCCGTCCCAGCAATGGCGACTGTAGGCGAGCATCAACAATTCCGTCACCCGTTTGGACGCGCCCATGACATTGGTGGGCCGCACCGCCTTGTCGGTGGAAACGAGCACGAACCGATCAACACCGTGCATGATCGATGCTTCCATCAGCAACTGGGTGGCAAAGATGTTGTTGTACACCGCCTGCCACGGGTTGCGCTCCACCAGCGGCACATGTTTGTAGGCTGCGGTGTGGAACACCACGGAGGGGCGGTGCTGGCGAAAGACGCTGTCGAGCAGGCGGAGATCCTGCACCTTGCCAAGGACTGCAAGCGTCTTGATGTTTTCATATTCGTGGCGCAGTTCCATCTGCACGTTGTAAAGGTTCTCTTCGCTGCTGTCAAAGAGGATGATCAAACCTGGGGAAAAGCGCAGGGATTGACGGCACAACTCAGAACCTATCGAGCCGCCGGCCCCGGTGATCAGGACGGTCTTGCCGGTGAGATAACCCCCGATTTTGTCCTGGTCAAGCCGCACCTCGTCGCGGCCCAGAAGATCTTTGTAAGAAATGTCACGGATGCTTTTAATCGAAACCTTGCCGTTGATCAGTTCCCCCATGTTGGGCAGCACTTTAAAGGGCAACAGGGTCTGCTGACACAGCGTCACAAAACGCCGCATCTGCTCTCGGTTGCCTGCCACGGTGGCGATGAGAATTTCCTGGGCGCCGGATCGCAGCACATGGTTTTTGAGATCGTCGACGCAACCTATCACAGGAACGCCATGCAGTTTCATGCCGATTTTTTTCGGGTCATCGTCAACCAGGCCAACGGGCTGGTAGGGTAACAGAATGTTTTCATTGATCTCGCGCAACACCTTTTCCGCCGCATCACCCGAGCCGATCAGCAGAAGGCGCTTTTTTTCGGCAGGAAGATTGGGAGTGAAAAGTCCGTCGCCATTGCCGTAACGTTGGTAGAAATAGCGGATTGCCACCCGGTGCCAAGTGATGAAACAAAAGGTGAACAGGCAGTCGAGGATGAACACCGAGCGGGAAAAGCCGGCAAAGCGGTTGCCGATCAGCAGCATGCTGATCAGCATGGATGAAGAAAAAAGCGAAACAATAAGAATATTGATGATGTCGTTGAGGCTGGTGTAGCGCCACATGCCCCGATAGAGGCCAAAAATATAAAACGAGGGGATTTTGACCAGGAGGAGCAACGGCAAAAGGGCAAGGCTTTGTCGCAGCAGTTGGTTGGAAAGCGTGAGTTCAAAGCGGATTGCGTTGGCGAGGAGATGAGACAGGGCAAGCAGCACGACGTCAACGCAAAGAACAATCCAAAACTTGGGATTTTTTGCAAGATTTTTAAATAAATGCAAGTGGATATGCAATTTGTCGGCAAAGGTTCTCTGCATTGTTCACTTACGTTGACGTTGGGGCTGTGCCTGAAAAGTCAGTCTCTCTTCGAGCGGAAAGTCGATGGTTGCCGCAGCGCACAGGACGCTTTCCTGGCGCATTCGTTTGCGCGGTTGGTGCGTTGCGGCAGGCGGATAATGCTCTGTTTTATAAAAAAAACAACAAGTAAAAAAATGATGTTTCTGTTTTTTATTTTTCCGATTTTTCGAAAATTGGTGATAACGTCGCAGGGGCCTTGTGGCCACACGGTTTTGCGTCCTCTTGCGGCGGCTTTGCGGATTGTCGCTGTCGCAAATTAGAGAATGGAGCCGGTGGGGGCACGCAACCCGGCATACTCTTTGTTACGCTCCATGAAGACCGCGACGTAGGAACATTGCGGGACGACCTTCTTGCCCTGGCTTCGGGCGTCGTCCAAGGCAAACTTGGTGAGGATGGCCGCTGCGTTGCGCCCCCGCAACTCGGGAGGAACAAAGGTGTGGGTGAACACCAGCACGTCTGCGCCCTGTTCCACATAGTCAAGCACAGCGGTTTTGCCGTCGAGCTGCAACTCAAAGCGTCGCATGAGTTCATTCTTGCTGGGTGCGTGTTCCATGGCCGGTCCTCCCGATGTTGGTTGAGACTGTTTGGGGGCCGCCCGATCAGGGGGGAAATGCGCCGGGCGTCGATTGCATCTGTTGCAAACATTGTTTTCTTTTCTGGTTTCTGTCCAGAGAAATGTTACACTGGGGCGCTGTGCGGCGAAAACAACGTCGTTTCAAGTGCACCCTGGAAGAGCTGGATAAAAAAGATGCCGGTCTACCGCCGTAACCACAAACACCGTTTTCATCTTCCCGGATTGTTGGCCCGGATCAAAGGCATTCCCGAAGTGGTCCATTTTCAAGGCAACGCGGTGGTGCTCCTGCCGCACGGCGGGGATTATTTTCCGGCGTTGTTTGCAGCGATACGGGGGGCTGCCAGCGCCATCTGCGTTGAATTTTACATCGTCAAGCCCGACGCCACCGGTCAGGCCTTTTCCCTGGCCCTGCGGGAGGCGGCGGCGCGGGGGGTGGAGGTGGCGCTCATCTACGACGCCATTGGTTGTTTTGACACCCCAGCCTCGTATTTCCAGCAATTGCAGCACGCGGGGGTGCGATGCCTGGCCTTCAACCCGCCCACTTTTTCCAAGATACCGTGGCTCGACATCCGCGACCATCGCAAAATCGCAGTCATCGACGGCGCAACCGCTTTTCTCGGCGGGCTGAACGTCGGCGACGAATATTCAGGGTATGGGGAAAGTTTTGAACGGTGGCGCGACGTCGGCATCCGCCTTCAAGGCCCGGCCGCCGGCGAGCTGCAGCGATTGTTCCGCCAGACCTGGGCGAAGGAGGGCGGCTCCGCCCTTCCAGGAAGGGACGATCCGCCGGCTATGCCCGCCGGCGACGCCGACATGGTCATCGTCAACGGAACGCCGCACCACACCCGATCCGTCATCCGCAATTCCTTTCGCATGGCCATGGTCGGGGCCGCCTATGGCATTCGGATTATCACCCCGTATTTCGTCCCTGGGCCGCGGGTGGTGCGTTCGTTGCTGCGCGCGGTCCGGCGCGGCGTCCAGGTGCAGATCATCCTGCCGTCGATCAGCGACGTGCCGCTGGTGCAGATGATGAGCCGCGCCTACCTGAAACCGCTGCTCGAGGCCGGAGTGGAGATCTACGAGCGCCAGGGAACCATCCTGCACGCCAAGGTGATGCTGATCGACGACCGCTGGACCACCCTGGGTTCGGCCAATTTTGATTTCCGCAGTTTCCATCGCAATTACGAGATTAACGTCATCATCGACAGCCGCCGGTTCGGCGCCCAGACGCGGGCCCTGTTTGACGAGGAACTGACGAAATCGCGCCGGGTGGCGCTCTCCGAACACGCGCAGCGAACCCGGTTTGAACGGTTGTGCGAATGGCTGCTGACGCCGCTTGGCCGTTTTCTGTGAGCAACACCATGGAACGGCTCAAAAAAATGTTGTGGACGGATGGGGCTGCCTGCGGCGGACGGCCACGCGGTTCTTGATTTTAGCCCCGCCCGGTGGTATCCATCATTTCCTTGAGCCAGCCTGGGCAAGGGCTGGCCGCATATCCGCCGGCAAGCCGGTTGGGCCACACTTCTTTTTCCTGATTGAGATGGTATGACTGCGTATTGCATTGGCATAGACACCGGCGGCACCTACACCGACGCCGTTTTGATGGACAGCGCTTCCGGCCAAGTGGTTGCTTGGCAAAAGGAGCGGACCACGCCTCATGACCTCAGCATCGGGGTCGGCAAAGCCCTGCTGGGCCTGTTGCGGCAGGCGGCGAGGCCCACTGAGGTGACGCGGCTGTCGGTTTCGACCACTCTGGCCACCAATGCGGTGGTGGAAGGGCGCGGCGCCAGGGTTGGGCTGTTTGTTCTGGGGTATGTTCGCCATTTCAAACTGCCGGTGGTGGCCAACATCTTTCTCAAGGGCGGCCACTCCATCACCGGCGAGGAAGAGCAACCGCTGGACATCGAAAGCCTGATCGACACCCTGCCGGGGCTGGCGGGCGAGGTTGACAGCTACGCGGTCTGCGGGGCGATGTCGATCAAGAATCCCACCCACGAGCTGGTGGCCCAGGAGGCCATCCGCCTGATCGACCCCAAGCCGGTGTTTTGCTCCCACCTCGTGTCCACCCATCCCGGCATGCTGGAGCGCTCGGCCACCGCCTGTCTGCACGCCAAACTGGCGCCGCTGATGACCGATTTTCTCGCCTCGATCCAGCGCTCCATGCAGGCGGCCGGTCTGGCCTGTCCGGTGACCATCATCTGCGGCAACGGCAACGGCCAACCCCTGGACCGGATTGCCGAGCAATCTGCGGTCACCATGGCCAGCGGCCCGGCGGCAACCGCTCGATTCGGCGCGGCCGGCGGCTTAGACACCGCCCTGGTGGTCGATGTCGGCGGCACCACCACCGACGTGTGTCTGATCAAAGGCGGCAAACCGCTGCTCAATCGTGAAGGCTGCACCATCGGCGAATGGCGGACCCATGTCGAGGCGGTGGATATGTTCACCTCGGGGGCCGGTGGCGACAGTCATGTGCTCTGCCGCAGTGACGGCCACATCAGTCTGAAGAATTCGCGCGTCCAGCCGCTGGCCATGACCCCGAATTTGCCGGATCCGCGCGCCTGGCTCAACAGCGGCGTTGACTGCCAACTGGCGTTGCTGGCGACAGGGCTGGACCGCGCTGTGGTCGAGGCGGATCCGATCCTGCGCTTTTTGGCTCAGCGCGGGCCAACGCCGCCCAGCATCATCGCCGCCCAGACCGGGGTTGGCGGCGTCATTTTGGAAAAGCGGCTGGAGCGGCTGATGTTCCTCCAGCAGATTGTGCTGGTGGGATTTACCCCCACCGACGCCCTCCACGCCTTGGGTCTGCTTGAGATAGGCGACAGTTCTGCCAGCCGCAAGGGCGCGGCAATGCTTGCCGGCGAGACGGGCCTCGAAGCGGACGAATTCTGCCGGCGGGTTGTCGCCGAGACCGAGGCCGCAATTGAGACCATTGTTCTCACCTATCTTGGCCGTTCGATCTGGCCGGGGCAGCAGAGCGCGCCCTTCCTCAACCGCCGCGACAATGATCTGTTCTCCGTCCATTTCAGCCTCAAGCTGCCGATCATCGGCATTGGCGCCGCCGCGCGTTGCTTTCTCCCCGGAGTGGCCAAACGTCTGGGAACAACCGTCGCCTTTCCTGAGCACTGCGAGGTGGGCAACGCCATCGGGGCCGCCCTGATCGGGCTGGACGAATAGCGGCGGCGACTCTCCGTCGCGCGCCTGTTGCCGCCCCTGATTTTTGGGCCAGGCTCCCCGGCCGCAGGCTGCACAGTCGCAGCGTTGGCGGACGCGCGCAGTCCAGGCCGAGTTTCTGCTTTACATCCTTGGCGCGCTGGTTATCTTTGAGAAACTCTCTCAACAAGTAATGGCCAATCAATTATGGACATCCTGCTCAGCCAATTCGACACCTATTTGCAGTCCTCACTGCTGGCCTCCCTGGTCATCGCCTTTATCGGCGGGGTCTTTGCCAGCCTGACGCCCTGCGTCTATCCGATGATCCCCATCACCGCCGGGGTCATTGGCCACGCCAATATCGGCGGCTCCAAGCGGCGCGGGTTTTTCCTGTCCCTCACCTATGTGGTCGGCATGGCCCTGACCTATGCCGCACTTGGCATGTTTGCCGCCGCCACCGGTCGGTTTTTCGGCGCAATCAACAGCAATCCCTGGACCTTTATCCTGGTGGGCAACGTCATTTTGCTCTTTGCCCTGAGCATGCTTGACGTCTTTCAACTGCCCACCTTTGCCGGCAGATGGGGCGCGCAGCGTTTGGGGATCACCGGCATCTTTCTCGCCGGCATCTCGTCGGCCCTGGTGGCCGGCCCCTGCACCACCCCGGTGCTGGGAACCCTGCTGGCCTACACCGCCTCCACCCGAAGTCTGGCGGCTGGCGGGTTGCTGCTGTTTGTGTTTTCCCTGGGCATGGGCGCGTTGCTGCTTGGCGTGGGCACATTTTCCAGCATGCTCTCCTCCATGCCTCGTTCCGGGGCCTGGATGGCGATGATTAAAAAGGGCATGGGGCTGTTGATGCTGGGATTGGCCCAATATTTTTTCATCAAGGCCGGTTCGCTGTTTTTTTGACGATCACCCGGCGCAGACGTTGACGACTGAACCTTTACCCTCGAGAACGCTCATGGGCAGAAAACTGCTGAAAACCCTGTTGCTTGTCGCCATGCTTTTGTTCCTTCCCTGCTCCCTGATGGCCACCCAGGAGGGGCAGCGTTTGATCCCCTTCAAGGGCGTCGATCTTGCCGGGCAGCCCTTTGATCTGCAACAGACCATCGGCAATAAACCAATCATGCTGATTTTTTGGGCCTCCTGGTGTCCAACCTGCAAGACCGAGGTGCCGAAGATCAATCAGTTGGTGGCTAAATTTCGAGATCGGGGCATGGATTTTGTCGCCGTCAATGTGGGATACAACGACTCGGTTGAGCGGGCCCAGGCCTTTGCGCAAAAAACGGGCATGAACTACCCGGCCTTTTTCGACGGGTCGGGCGTGGTGAGCGAGCAGTATCAGTTGTTGGGGGTGCCGACCATCATTATTGCCGACAAGCACGGGGTGATCCGCTTTCGCAATTTTTCCGCGCCGGACATCTCCGAGGCCAATTTTGCCCTGCTGACGGCGGATTGAGGCGACGGGATCACGGCTCGTCGGCGGGGGCGATGATCGGATAGGCCTGCTGCACTTCCTTGGGAATGGTGACCGGCCGGCCTGTCTGCAGATCGCAGAATATGAACAGGGTTGCGGCGGCGGCGAGCAGGACGCCGTCGGCTGGGCGATAGAATTTGTATTTGCGCAGGGAGCGGATTTTTTGAAAATCCGCCACCCAGGTCAGGATGCGGATGGCCTCCCCGGCATAGGCGGAGTGGAAATATTCGATAGTGTGCGAGCGGATGATCCAGGTCCGTCCGAGGGCGAGAAACCGTTTCGTGGGCCAGCCCCGCGCGGCCGAATGCGCCATGGCCGCCTCCTGCATCCACTGCACGTACTGGACGTTGTTGACGTGGCCGTTGACGTCGATGGCGGTCTTCGGCACCACCAGATCTATAGTGCCGACCCCGTCGATCATGGTTTTGCGGTCGGGCGATCAAGCGTTGCCAAATTTCGACCGGTGGCCGAGAGCAGGCGTTGCTTTTGCAGTTGCGCAGAAACCAGGGCCTGGGCCAGGCGCCCATGGGTGGTGATCAGGTCGCGTTGGGCCTCGTTGAGCCGAACCAGCGAGGACTCGCCCGCCTCATATTCGTTTTGAGCCAGATCGCGGTTTTCCTGCACCAGTTGCACCGTGTCCCGTTGCAGGCGCACCTGTTCCTCGGCTGCGATCAGCATGGCGACGTACTGGCGGATCTCGGACGTCACTGAAATGCGCAGACCCGCCAGGGTGAACACTGCTTCCCGTTTCGCCTGCTCTGCCTCCATCAGGCGCGCTTTGTCGGCCCCGCCCGCATACAGATTCCAACTCATGTTCATCCCCACGGTGTTGCCAAAATCCTCCTCGGCAAGCCCCATGTCGTCTGTTTTCGCTCCTTCAAGCGCGCCGCCCACCTGCACTTTGGGGTAAAACGGGGCCTTGGCCATGCCGGTTGCGGCTTCGGCCTGCTTGATCGTCATTTCCAAACGGTGGATGTCGGGGCGCGTCGCCAGCGCTTCTTTGATCAGCAACTCCACGTTCTCCTTGGGCACTGCGATGGCGGCGGCTTCTTTGTCCAGCGATTCCAAGCGGAGCGTGCTGGGGAAGGCGGCCTCGGGAAGCCCCATCAGGGCCGCCAGACCGTAACCGGCCGCCTCGAATTCCCGCTGCGACCGGATCAGGCTGGTTTTGGCCGAGTTGACCTGGACCTTGATGTTGAGCACGTCGCCCCAGGGACCGGCGCCGACGTCGTAGCGATTCTGGGCGTCTTGCAACTGGCGGGTGTAAAAGGTTTCGTCGGCGCGGGCAATGTCGATGTAGGTCTGGGCCAGTTGGGCGTTGAGAAAGGCTTCGGCAACCGAGGTGACCAAAAGCCGCCGGCTGTCGCTCAGGGCCGCGCCTGCCGATTGTTCGCCGTATTTTGCCTGCTGCTCTTTAAAACTGCGGTAAAAACCGTCGAACAGCACCCAGGTGGCCTGCAGGCTGGCGCTGTAGTTTTCACTGGTCTGGTCCGCGGATCCCCCCAGTTTGCTGGCGAGGGACTGGTTGTATTGATAGCTGGTGTCGGAGAGCCGCTGGCGGGCTCCGGCCCCGCTCACATCCAAACTCGGCAGCCAGGCTGCCGCTGCCTGGCTAACCCTGGCGCGGGCTTGCTCGATTCGCGCCTGGGCGGCCGCCATGTCGGGATTGCCGATCAGGGCAATGGATTGGGCGGTTCGCAGGTCAAGCACCTTGATCTTGGCCAGATCAACGCCGCCCCCTTGTTCTTCGCCTGCATGGGCCATCGCCCCCAGGCAGCACAACAGCAGTACGCATCCCCTCAGTATTCGTTGCATATATCCTCCGGTTTCTCAACCTTGTGGTGTCTGTAGTCGTCTGTCGTTGCCTGTATCTGCATGGCAGGCAGGTGGTCAGGGCGTGGCCGTTTTGTTGCGCGCGGGCGAGATTCTCGCCGCTGTTTTCTTCAAAAGAAACGCGCCACAACCAGCACCGGCACTATAAACCACTCCGGCAGGGGTTACACGGAAAAGAGAGGCGGGGAGCGGCAAAAGAGTCGCCGGCACATGGGGGCGAGGTAAAGCAATAGGCGGCCGCAGGCCTGCGCCGTTTGCCGGCAAGAGGAGACACCCAGGTGTTCGCAGCGAACAGCGCGGCGTTAACTCATGCCCAGATAGGCCTTTTGCACCGACTCGTTGCTGCGGAGGTTGGCGGCGGTGTCGCTGACGACAATTTCGCCGTTTTGCAGGACATAGCCGCGGTGGGCGACGGACAGGGCCATCAGGGCGTTTTGCTCCACCAGGAGAATGGTGGTTCCTTTGTCGTTGAGGATCTTGACGATGTCGAAGATCAGTTCCACCAGCACCGGCGCCAGGCCCATGGAAGGCTCGTCGAGCATCAGCAGGCTGGGATTCATCATCAGGCCCCGGGCAATGGCCAGCATCTGCTGCTCGCCGCCGGACAGGGTGCCGCCGTACTGGCCGAGCCGTTCCTTGAGTCGGGGAAAGAGTTCAAAGCCGTAGTCCATCCGCTCGCGGACGGCAACCGGGTCATTGACCGTGAACGCCCCCATTTCCAGGTTTTCGCGCACGGTCAGCTTGGGGAAAATGCCGCGACCTTCGGGCACATGGCCGAGGCCGTCGAGTACCACGGCATGCGGCTCCATCCGGGAGATTTCGCGGCCCGCAAACTGGATCTGTCCCTGGCGGGGGCGCATCATGCCCGAGATGGTGCGCAGGGTCGTGCTCTTGCCGGCGCCGTTGGAGCCGATCAGGGTGACGATCTCGCCTTGCTCCACCGTGAGCGAAACGCCTTTCAGGGCGTGGATGTGGCCGTAATAACTGTGGACGTCGGTCAGACTCAACAAACTCATCAGCGCTGTTCCTCATGTTGTCCGGCCACGGCGCCGCGGCCCAGGTAGGCCTCGATCACCCGCGTGTTGGCTCGGATTTCCGCCGGCGTGCCTTCAGCAATCTTCTCGCCGTAATCCATGACGCAGATCTGCTCGGAGATGTTCATTACCACCCGCATGTCGTGTTCTATCAACAGGATGGTGATGCCCTTGTGGTCGCGGATGTGGCGGAACAGGTGGGTCACCTCTTCGGTTTCCTGGGGGTTCATGCCCGCCGCCGGTTCGTCGAGCAGGAGCAGCAGGGGATCGGCGGCCAGGGCGCGGGCGATTTCCAGGCGCCGCTGGGCGCCGTAGGGCAGATTTTTGGCCAGTTCGTTGCCCACCCCGGAGAGGCCGACATAGTGCATCAGTTCAACCGCCTTATGTTCCGATTCCCGTTCCTCGCGCCTGAACGCAGGCAGGCGGAGCAGGGCCTGCAGCGGCGATTGTTTGAGGTGGGCGTGCATGCCGACTAGGATGTTCTCGATCACGGTCATCTCGCCGAACAGGCGGATGTTTTGGAAGGTGCGGGCCATGCCGCGGGCGGCGATCTGATCGGGCCGCAGGCCGACCAGCGAGGAGCCGTTGAAATTGATCTGGCCCTGGTCGGGCTGGTAGATGCCGGTCAGGGTGTTGAACAAGGTGGTCTTGCCGGCGCCGTTGGGGCCGATGATGCTGACGATCCGTCCGGCTTCCAGTTGAAAATTGACCCGGTTGACGGCGGTCAGGCCGCCAAAGGATTTGACGAGGTTGATGGTTTCCAGAAGGGCCATGGCTGCCTCACTCCGCCGCCGGCTGGTCGTCGGCGAGCTTGCGTTTGCGGCGTTTGGCGGGAATCAGGCCGGCCGGGCGGAAAATCATCATCAGAATGAGGATCAGGCCAAACAGCAGACGCTGATACTTGGCCGGGTCCAGCTGGGTGGAGAGATCTCTCCAGGCAAAGTTGATGATTGGGATAATGGCCTCGCTCTGGCGCAACTCGCTGAGGTAGAGCGAGAAACCCTGGAGCACCTGGAGATTGAGGATGGTCACCACCGCCGCGCCGAGAATCACGCCGGCAATGGACCCCGAGCCGCCGAGGATGACCATCGATAGGACGCCGATGGACTGCATGAAGGAGAAGGATTCCGGGCTGATAAAGGTGCGGCTGGCGGCCAGCAGCACGCCCATGACCCCGGCAAAGGAGGCGCCGACGGCAAAGGCCGCCAGTTTCATCCGCACCAGGGGCACGCCCATGGCAATCGCGGCGGTTTCGTCTTCGCGCACCGCAGTCCAGGCGCGTCCGATTTTGGAATCGTCCAGCCGGCGGGTGACGAAAATAATGACAATGATCACCAGCAAGGCCAGCAGGTAGAAATAGAGATTGTACATGTCGGCCGGACTGACGGTATGGCCAATCAAGGGGCCGAACAGATCATTGAACCCCTGGACCGCCCAATCGGGCATGGTGGGCCGTTGGATGGGGGTGATGCCCTGGGGGCCGTTGGTGAAATTGAGCGGTTTGTCCAGATTGTTGGCCAGGACGCGAATCACCTCGCCGAAACCGAGGGTAACGATGGCCAAGTAGTCGCCGCGCAGCCGCAGCACCGGCAGGCCCAGGAGAATGCCGGTCAGGGCGGCGACAATGATTGCGATGAACAGAAAGAGGTAAAAGGCGTCGCCGGGCAGAAGAAAAGGCAGATCCGAGGGCTGGGTGCCGGGTGCAAAGGGGAGCACAAAGTATTGCTGGGAGCCAAAGAAAGCCCAGAGATAGGCGCCCACCGCATAAAAGGCGACATAGCCCAGATCGAGCAGGCCGGCAAAGCCGACCACGATGTTCAAGCCCAGGGCCAGGGCGGCAAAGACGCTGATCTGGAAGATGACCTCAAGATAAAAGATGTTGCGCACCCCGATCACCGGGATGATCAGCAGGGCTAGGATCGCGCCGGCAATCAGTTTGAACCGGTTGTCGGCTTTGAGGACGTAGAGCGTGAACAAGGAACTGATCAGGACCAGAAAGGCGAGGTTGGAACGCGGCGCCGTGTACACCAGAGCACTACCCAGAGCGATGTGGACAAGAATCAACAGGTAGGGGAGAACGCCTTTGTTAAGGGTGCGGAGGAGCAGGGTGCTGAAAGGGGTTGTCATGGCTGCTCCTCTCAGGCCTTCTGGCCGACGTTTTCGCCCATCAGCCCCTGGGGGCGGAAGATGAGCACGATGATCAGAATGGAGAAGGCAAAGATGTCTTTGTATTCCGAGCCGGCCGCGCCCATGGTGAACACGCCCAGGTACGAGCCGGCAAAGGTTTCCAGCATGCCAAGCACGATGCCGCCCAACAGGGCCCCGGTCAGGTTGCCGATGCCGCCGAGCACGGCGGCGGTAAAGGCCTTGAGGCCGGGGAAAAAGCCGACAAAGGCGTCGATGCGGGTGAATTTGAGGGCGTAGAGCACGCCGGCGGCGCCGCCGAGCAGGCCGCCGACCAGGAAGGTCAGGGAGATGATGCGGTTGACGTTGATGCCCATCAGGCTGGCTGTGGGGCGGTCCTGGGCTACGGCGCGGATCGCCTTGCCGATACGGGTGGCGTTGACCAGATAGTTGAGGCCGACCAGCATCAGCACGGCGGAGGTGATGACGATAATCGATTTGACCGAGATGCCGAGCGCGATGTTGGCCTCGCCGAGGGCGAAGCGTCCCAGGTTCAGGCGCTGGTCAAAATTGCCGAAGGTCGGCATGATGCGGTTGAACTGGCCGGTGGTCAGCCCCTCGACCAGCCGGATGACGTCCTGGAGCAGAAAGGAGACGCCGATGGCCGAGATCAGGGGCACCAGACGCGGCGCGCCGCGCAGCGGGCGGTAGGCGATGCGCTCAACAGTCACCGCCAGGGCGCCGGCGGCCGCCATGCCCATGACGATGGCAAAAATCAGGTAGGCGTAGGCCATGCCCAGAGATGCGCCGCGCAGGATGCCGGTGTTGTCGAGCGCAATCAGGATTTCGACGCCGACAAAGGCCCCGACGGCGAAGATCTCGCTGTGGGCGAAATTGATGAATTCGAGCACCCCGTAGACCATGGTGTAGCCCAGGGCAATGGCGGCGTAGACGAATCCGATGGTCAGCCCGTCGATGACCACCTGGGGCAGGTTGACCAGGGTGTAGGTGTACAGGGACACGTTGTAGCGGCCATGCAGGTGCTGGCCGACCGTGGTCTGGTCGAGGACCAGGGCCAGGGTCAGGACAATGGCGGAAAGGACAACCGCGCTGCCCAAGGAAAAGAGGAGCAGTTGGCCCAGAGGGCGCAACAACTCGCGGACGTTGATGGCGGAAAGAAAGTGTTTCATAAGCGCTCCCTGCGCTAAAAAAAAACTTCCGGCCCTTGCGTGAAGGACCGGAAGCGTCATGCCTGAGGAAGCCTTATTTCGGCGGCGCGATGTTGAGGGTCTCAACCACGGAGTTGGCGCTCCATTTGGCGGGATCCGGCGAATTGACCTTGATCACGAAATATTGGGCCACGGTGGGGTCGCCGATGGCGTTGAAGCTGAAAGTGCCGGTGATGCCGGGAAAATCTTTGATGGCGCGGATGGCCTGGGCCACTTCCGCCCGGCTGGGCACGCCGTCTTTTTTGGCTTTGGCCGCATTCTCGATCGCCTTCAGGCAGATGGCCATGGAGTCAAAACCCTGGGCTGCGAACGGCTGGGGATCGGCGTTGTACTTGGCCTTGAAATCCTGGATGAACTTGGCTGTGCCTGGATAGACCGAGGCCGGTCCGGAAACCGTGGAGTAATAGGTGCCGGCGCCGTCGAGCAGGGTTTGCCCGGCAATCTTGGTGGCGTCGGAGGAGTCAAAGCCGTCGTCGCTCATGAACATGCCTTGATAACCGCGTTCCCGCGCCTGCCGGAAGAGCACTGCGGCCTGAAAGGTCATGCCGCCGAAGTAGACCAGGTCAGGGTTGCCGGCAATCACCGGTGAGAGCAGGGCGTCAAAATTGGCCTTTTCTTCCGTGCCTTCAAAGCCGAGCACTTTGAGGCCCTTCTCTTCGGCCCGTTTTTTGAAGAATTCGGCAATGCCCTGGCCATAGGCGGTTTTGTCGTGGACAACGAACACGCTCTTGACGCCGTGACTGCCGGCGAAGTCGGCGCCCACCAGGCCTTGCACGTCGTCGCGGCCGACTATGCGGTTGATTTCCGCATAACCGCGGGTGGTGACCTTGGGATTGGTGTTGGCCGGCGAGACGTTGGCCAGGCCGGAGGTGTGGTAGACCTCGGAGGAAGGAATCTGGACGCCTGAGTTGTAATGGCCGACCACGGCCAGAATGGAGGGGTCGGACACGATGCGTTTGGCGTTGGCCACGCCGGTGTCGGGATTGGCCTGATCGTCAAACGGGGCCAGTTCGACCTTGAACCCCATGTCGGCCAGGGGCTTGCCAAATTGCTCCAGCGCCATTTCGGCGCCGCGCTTGATGTCCACGCCCACAACCGATTGATCGCCGGAAAGAGGCGATTGGGTGGCGATCTTGATCGACTTGCCGTCGGCGGCAAAGGCCGACGGGGCGCAAAGGGCCAAGGTCATGCCGGCCACGGCCAGCAGCGAGCACAGCGAGAACATCTGTTTGGGCATACTTTTTCCTCCTTGGATAAAGACAATCAGCGTTGGGCGCGCGCGCCTGCGGCATGGATCTCCGGTCTCCGCGGGGAGGCCGGAGGGTTTGTCATAAATGGCATACTTGAAAAAAAGATGCTACATATTTGTTTCGAAAGGCAGCGTCGCCGGCCGGCAGGCTCTGCTTGCGCGGCAACGGCTCGGGCGGGACATCAGTCCTACATTGTCGCTGTTTCGTCAAGCGTTTTCTTGTCCGGCGGCGCTGGGTCGATCAACTCGCAGGGGGAGGATTCAGTAGAGGTCGGTTTTTTTCAACAAGCGAACGGCCAGGAAGTAGGACGCGGCAAGCACGGCCACCCAGGCAAACGATATAAACAGGCTCATGGTAGGCTCCTTTAGGTAAACGGTGAGAGGTCGTCCGAGGCGGCGCAAACCGCCTCGGACGCAAGAACAATGCGTAGTCTTGGTTCAGTAGGCCGCCCGGTCGCCGGTGTCCTCGATTTTGATTTTGGTCCGGTTCATGGCCCACCAGACGTAGGCCACGTAGGCGAGCACAAAGGGAATGCCCAGGGCCACGTAGGTCATCACCTTCAGCGTGTAAGGGCTTGACGAGGCGTTGTAGATGGTCAGGCTGGACTGCAAATCCACCTTGGAGGGATAAAAGGCGGTGTTGTTGTAGGCCGGCAGCATCAGCACCGTCAACCCGACCAGCACCGTGCCGAGACCGCCGTACCAGATGCCGCAGGTCTCGGTGGTTTTGGCGGTCTTCCAGACGCCGTAGATCAGCAGGCCCAGTCCGGCCAGCAACAGCCCGAGCATCCAGGGGTTGGCCAGCAGATTGCGGAGGTATTTGAAGCTGACGATTTCAATCGTGCCCTGGGCGTCGACAATGCCGTAACCGCGCATGAACAAGAGCGAGGCGACGATCAGCAGACAGAAGGGCAGGGAGAGGATTAGATTCTGCCAGCAGGCCTTGCGCAGCCGGGTTTCCATCTCCGGGATCTCGCCGAGTTCGAGGTTGTTGATCAGATACATGGCGCCCAGGGTGCGGGAGTTGAACACCAGAAAGAGGCCCATGGCGATGTTGAAGATGGAGGAAACCGAGGGGCTGAGCGCCGCCTCCAGGCCCCGCAGGGGACTGGTCCAGGTGACGAAGTTGCTGGCGTCGAGCTGAAAGTTGGAGCCGGTGTAGAAGGTGCCGACCGCCGCGCCGATCAGCAGGACGCCGACCACGCCGTTGATGAAGAGCAAGCCCTCATACACCAGGCTGCCGTAGATGTTCCACGGTTTTTTGCGGAACTCGTAGCTGACCGCCTGGACGATGAAGGTGAACAGGATCAGAATCCACACCCAGTAGGCGCCGCCAAAGGAGGTCGAGTAAAATTTGGGAAAGGAGGCGAACAGCGCCCCGCCGAACAGCACCAGGGTGGTGAAGGTCATCTCCCATTTGCGGCCGAGCGAGTTGATGATCAGGTCTTTTTCGGTCGGGGTCTTGGCCACCTGCCACAGCAGGCTCTGCCCGCCCTGGACAAAGGTGAGAAACAGAAACAGGGCGCCAACCACCGAACAGATCAGCCACCAGAGGTGCTGCAGGGTTTTGTAATCCAGTTGTTCTATCATTTTAATTTTCCTCCGGTCCGATGTTGATCTGCTTGACCATGATGCTGATCTCAGCGATCAACAGCAGGGTGAACAGCGCCAGGAACATGAAAAAGGTGGTCTGCACCGTGCTGGCGGTCAGGTTGGTGCGGGCGATGGTGGTGGGCAGCAGATCCTGGATCGACCAGGGCTGGCGTCCGACCTCGGCCACAATCCAGCCGGCCTGAGAGGCCATGATACCCAGGAGATAGGTGATGGTCCCCAGTCCCAGCAGCCATTTCTTCTCCGCCAGGTTGCCCTTGTAGGAAAAGTAGAGATAGCCCAGGAATATCAGCGGGAAGAGCGAACCGAGAATGACCATGACGTGGAAGGCGTTGAACGAAAGCGCCACCGGCGGAACCGCCTCTTCGGGTTTGTTGAGGTAGCCGTAGCCGAGAAATTCCTTGTACTCGTTGAAGGAGGCGAGATGCACGTCGGCCGCAGCCTTGTCGTCGGCCTTTTTCGCCTGCTTGTAGGCGTCCAGACTGGCCACGGCCTTCTTGCCCCGCTCCATCTTCTGCACCGCGCCCAGAATGTTGTGCTCGGCGTTGCCGTAGACCAGATCCTTCATGCCGGGCACAAAGGAGCCAAAGGACCGGTTGGCCATCAGGGACAGCAGGCCCGGGATGTGGACGTTAAAGCCGATGAACGGCTCCTGCTGGTCGTAGACCTTTTTATCACGATTGATCAGGCCGATGGCCACCAGGCCGGCGTTGGTCTGGCCCTCGTAGAGGCCCTCGAAGGCGGCCAGTTTCATCGGCTGCACCTGGGCGATCTCATAGGCTGATTCGTCGCCGTTGAAGATGGTGAACACCGAGGCCAGCAGTCCCAGGGTCGCGGCCACCACAATCGAGCGCTTGGCCATGACGATGTGCCGACCGCGCAGCAGATACCAGGAAGAGATCGAGATGACGAAGAAAGCGGCCATCAGCATGGAAGAGCTGGTGGCGTGGGTGAATTTGTTGATCGCGTAGGGCGAGAAGGCGACCTCGGCGAAGTTTTGCATCTCAAAACGGGCGGTGTCGGGGTTGAAGGCCTGGCCCACCGGGTGCTGCATCCAGGCGTTGGCCACCAGGATCCACACCGCCGACAGGTTGGAGCCGACCGCCACCATCCAGGTGGAGAAGAGGTGAAAGCCCTTGGAAACCCGGTTCCAGCCGAAAAACATCACCGCAAAAAAGGTGGCCTCAAGGAAGAAGGCAAAAATGCCTTCAATCGCCAGCGGCGCGCCAAAGATGTCGCCGACCATCCAGGAGTAGTTGGACCAGTTGGTGCCGAACTCGAACTCCATGATAATGCCGGTGGCCACGCCAATGGCGAAGTTGACGCCGAACAGCTTCATCCAGAATTTGGTCAGCCGCTTCCACTCCTCGTTGCCGGTTTTCACATAGATCGAGTGATAAAAGGCAATGATCCAGGTGATGCCGAGGGTGAGCGGCACAAAAATCCAGTGGTACATGGCGGTCAGGGCAAACTGCGCCCGTGCCCAGTTGACCATGCCGAGGTCCAGGTTTTCAATCATAGTCGTTCTCCTTTGACGGGGTTGGTATATCCTTGGGCGGATTGCGTCAGTTGGTCGATCACATGGTCTGCCCGTTGCGCATCGGTTGAAAAGGTCGTAGCCAGGAAATCAGGAAAGAAGAAAAATTTCAAGACTGCAAACATAATAAACAATTTTATGAAGATAATTTTCCACAGGGTGCGGCCGACGGTCATCTGGCGGAAGCCGTCGCGGTAGAACTGGTAGATTCGCAGCAACAGCGGCGGGCGATGTTCGGGCGGACCGTTCATTGCAAATCGTTTCGCGCCGAGAGCGGCGTTTCCAGCCCTTCCGTTTCCAGCAAGGCCTTGGGATAGGAGGGAAAACAGGAGGCGTCGGCGATCAGTTGGTCGAAACTGACCCGGCGCAGGCTGTCGCGCAGCTGGTCGCGGGCGTCCAGCCAGACCCGGTGCACCGAGCAGCAGGGGCTGATTTTGCACCCGGAGGGCCTGGCGACGCAGTCGTTGAGGGAGATTTCGCCGATCATGGTTTCCACCACCTCCAGCAGGGTGACGTCGGCCGGGTTTTTGCTAAGGAGAAAGCCGCCCCGCGCCCCCTGGCGGATTTCAATCAGGCCGGCCTTGGCCAGATCCTGGGCGATTTTAGCGAGGAAATGGGCGGGGATGTCGGCCTGTTCGGCAATCTCCTGACGACTGGTCAGGACGGACTGACCTTGCCTGGACAGGTAAATCACACAGCGGATGGCGTATTCGGCGGCCCGGGTTAAACGCATGCTTAGCCCCTCAAAGGGTAAATAGGATCAATAAGGTCTCATATATTTTATTTGATCCGGGCTGTCAACACCAAGCTGGAGTTTTTCGCCGCCGGCAAAGGCGCGCTGTGGGAGCGGAACGCCTGGCAATCGGCCCTGCGAGGCCGGGCGGTCGAGCGTCAGGCGGTGGGGGCGAAGCCTTGCTTTTTTTGCAGTTTTTCCCGCAGCATGCCCATTTTCACCATGTCGTAGAGGTAGGCGTCGGATCGGTCCAGATAAAAGGACAGGGCCTTGGCAAAGTTGCGGCCGACCAGACCGTCGACAAACACCTGGCTGATTTCCCGATTGCGCTTCAGCACCAATTGCGAGCGGTAGAAAATCAGCCACTCCTCAGTGGACATGGCAACGACGATCTGCTGCAGGGCCCTGCGCGCCCGGGGTTTGTACATCCAGATGTACATCAGGTCCAGGGCGTTGACAATAAACACCTTTTTCAAATCCTGGGCGTCTTCGCCAATGGCGGCAATCAAGTTCTTGGGCGATTGGAGCATGTCGAGGACGTCCTCTTCCGGGAACAACACGTCCAGGCGAGCAAAGACCGAAAACATCTGGGAAATCTTTTCCTGATAATCGACCAGCCGGATGCGGATGTTGTTCTGCCGATCCGCCAGGCCTTCGATCACTCCAGCCACGCAATCCGAGGCCAGCTTGGAAATCACCGCCGCCCATTTCTGCAAGCCTTCCTCAACCCCGGGAACCATGGCCAGGTGCAGCGCCCCGGCCAGGCAATCGTTGAACAGAATGGCCAGGGGAATGGAGAGAATCGAGCGGAAAAAATTGCCGATTACGGCGCTGCGGGGCAGGCCGCGCAGCAGGTTGTGGGTGGAGATGTAGACGCCGTTGGCGAGCGCCATCACCGAGTAGAGCGCCAGCGGGCTGGTTGAGGTGGTGACGCCCAGATGCTGCTGCATGAGCAGGGTTTTGACCAGATAATCGAGCAACGGCACGGAAAATCCGGTGTAAAAAAGCGAGTCGGCGATGCGGCTCCAGCTGACCAGCGAATTCCAGGGCAGGAGCGGCGAACGTTTGAGGCCGCCGCCGCCGAGAATCGATTGAATGATGTTGCGCACCCCGGTGATGCCAAACCAGATAAAGGCGCCGAAATAGGCCAGCACCCACCAGTCCTTGGTCAGGCTGAAGGTCAAAAAAGCCGGGATGAAACCGGCCGCGACCTTGAGGGTGTTGAGCAGATGGGTGTTGAGATAGCGCAGCGGCCGACCGATTTTTTCGTTGTTTTTTTTCAGATCTGGATGGATCTCGACGTTGGGAATGCGGCGGACCCCGCCCAGGGTGGCGATGTTGCCGTCAACGCCGGGATGAATCTCGAACCTATCCAAGGTCCAGTCGTTCCAGTGGCGCCCGTTGTCGCGCCGCAACCCTGGAATGTGGGCCAGCAGCCGTTTGCGCCAGGGCGCCGAGACCGGCTCGCAACCGCTTACGTGGTGGTGGCTGATCATCCGCGCCGTCACCGGGATGAGTTTGCGCTGACCGCTGTGATGTTCGCGCAGCACGGTGCGGGCGGCGCGCGGCGGCAGGGTGTCGATCGCCACCAAACCCATGCCGTGCTGGAGTTGCGATTGGCCGGTTGACCCGGAACCGATGCGGGAGCCGAGGTAGCGCTTGTTGTAGTGGTTGTGAAACGATTCGATGTTGACCAAGATGTCCAGCAGGGCCGCTTTGCGCTGGTTCATCGCCTCAAGTTCGGCCCGCGATTTGGCGAGGGGTTCGGCGGCTGCGGCCTTGTTGCGAAGTTCGTCGCAGCGGTGTTCCACCAGCAGGCGGGTGCGCTCGAAATCCCAGATAATCGAGCGGATCGCCCGTTTCAGGGTGATGACGTTGTCCTCGTTGAGGGCCTTTTGCAGGACGTTGATCAGCTGATAATTACGCGCCGGGCTGGTGATGTCCACCGCCTCGCCGGCAAAGCCGCTGCCCTTGGTCGAGGCCAGCGCGGTCATGCCGTGGGAGGCGTCCTTGAGGTTGAAGGATTCGATGTGGGTGATCCGGCCCTCGCAGAAGTAGAGCAATTCCAGGGTGTCCTGGATCGAGAGGTTGCTCAGGTTGAGGGTGAAGCGGGAACTGGAATGCATCGACGACAGACGGGCCAGCAGTTCAGGCGGCGACAGTTGGAGCAGCGGCGGCGTTCCCTGGTCGTGGGGCACGGTGGGGTCATGCAGCTCGGGATTGCGCAGGGGCAGCAAAAACTGGTCGATCAGTCGTTCTAGGCCAAGCAGCTGCATCTTGCGCGAGCATTCCAGCAGCAACTCCTCCCGTTTTTTGGAGTCGCCCCGGTGGTGTTCGTGGATCGCCAGAACCTGGGCGTCCAGCAGGGCATGGTAGCGGTTCTGGATGCACTTGGCCAGATGGAGCAGCGAGGGCTGGCCGGCGCCGACAAAGCGGGTGAATTCGGCCTCGGACAACGGGCCGCTCTCCAGGCCGAGTTCCTGGTCCAGGGTTTGCCGGTGTTTGCAGTTGAACGCTTCGAGCACGTCGAACACATAGCGCTGCTGGTAGAGACTGACCTGGCGCCCCTCGGCCATCATCTCGCGGACCGTATCCTCCTGGAGGAATTGCAGCAGGTTGTGAGCGTCAAAAAAACCTTCCAGTTCCCAGATAAAGCGGACGAACCGGTCGCGGAACCGGGCGGAGAATTCGATGCCGATGCGGACGTGGATGTCGAGGATGGCCCCGGCCTCAAGCAGTTCCTCCACCACCTCGCGCTCGACATGGTTGTAGTAGACCACGGTCAGTTTGCGGATGCCCTTGATCCAGGCGTCCATCAGCAAATGGGTCGGCGATTTGCGGCCCTTGGTGTTGGCGTCGTGGACATGGTCGTCAAAGGCGAACTGATTCCATTCCTCCGGCATTTCAATGAGATGGTATTTGGCCAGCTCCTCCCGCACCATCCGGGGCTTGCCGGTGTAGACGGTGCGGAAGTCATGGGCCAGCTTGAGCTGGCGCAACTCGTTGCCCTCGGAGCGCACCAACTCCTTCATGATCTGCATCAACACTCGGGCGGTGTTTTTATGATAAAAGGTGGTGGCGGAGCTGAACACCTCCTCGCGTAGGCTGCGCAGGGCGGCGATCCGGTCGTGGGCCTTGCCCGCCTCCAGCGAGCCGAGCAGGCTGACGATGGCGTAGGCGATGCGCAGGCCGCTGGGGGCGGCCATCTCCTTGATGCCGTGGGGGTGCATGTGTGGCGCCATCAGCGAGCTCAGCGATTGCGGGCGGGCGCCGCGTTTGAGGACGTCGTTGACGATGCTGAGCAATTTGTAGTCGTTGCGGTCAAAAAACAGCCGCGCAGGGCGTTGACTCATGGGCGACGCTCCGTGAAGGGAATGGGGGGCTCCGGGAGGCGCGACCGCCTTGGCGGCCGGTCGGTTCGGTTGGCCTCGCCTCAAAGCGGCCATTATAGGCAAAATTGCAAAAAGAGAAAGAGGCTTGCGCGTCCGGCGGCAAAAGACCTGCCCGGAGGCGAGCCCAACGACCCGCCGCAGGCGTTCAGGATTGGGCGCGTTCGGTGAGGAGATACTGCAGGATGTCTTCGCCGGAGACAGGTCGGGAGAAGTAATACCCCTGGGCCTCGTCGCAGCCCATGGCGGCTAGGCCAAGCAGTTGTTCTTCGGTTTCAACGCCCTCGGCCACGACGTTGAGGTGCATCTGCCGGCTGATGGCGATGATGGTGGCGACGATGCCGCCGTTGACGTCCAGGTCGTCGACAAATTGTTTGTCGATTTTCAAGGTGTTGACCGGCATTTTGTTGAGATAGCCCAACGACGAATAGCCGGTGCCGAAATCGTCGATGGAGAAGAGAATGCCGAGCGCGCGCAAGCGGTGCATGATCGTCAGGGTGTGCTCGACGTCCTTCATCGCGGTTGTTTCGGTGATCTCGAATTCGAGAAAATGGGTTTCAACCTGGTAGCGGCCGAGCAGGTCTTCGACAATGTCCACAAAATCGGCGTTGTGGAACTGGCGCGGCGAGATGTTGACGCTGATCGGGACAGCCACCTGCTGTTTTTTCATGGTGGCCTGAAAGGCGCAGGTCTCTTCCATCACGAACAGGCAGATGTCGTCGATCAGGCTCGATTCTTCGGCAATGGGAATAAAAAAGCCGGGGCTGATCAGCCTGCCGCCCTTGTTCCAGCGGATCAGCGCTTCCAGGGAGGCGGTTTTGCGGGTGCCGATGTTGACCTTGGGCTGGTAATAGACCACGAATTCCCGGTGCAGCAAGCCAAAGCGGATGCCGTTTTCGGTGCGGAATTTTTCGTAGAGTTCCTCGTGCATGCCCTTGGTGAACAGCACGTATTTGTTTTTCCCCTCGTCTTTGGCCCGGTGCATGGCCATGTCGGCGCTTCTGATCAGCTCCATGGCGGAGTTGCCGTCGCCCGGATACAGGGAGATGCCGATGCTGGCGTTGACGTAGATTTTTTTGAATTCGAGCAGGAACGGCTTTTTCAGCATCGCCTGGATGCGGTTGGCCATCAGGTAGATAATGGATTCGTTGTCGATGTTCTCCATGAGCAGCACGAATTCGTCGCTGCCAATGCGGCAGAGGGTGTCGCTGCCGCCGAGGAGCGCCGCCAGTCGCTGGCTGAACTGACGCAGCAAATCGTCGCCCTGATGATGGCCGAACACGTCGTTGACGTTTTTGAAGTTGTCGAGATCGATGAAGAAAATGGCCGACAAACGGTTGTTGTCCTTGGCGTCGTGGATGGTTTTGGTCAGCTTGTGTTCAAGGTGAGCCCGGTTCGGCAGGCGGGTGAGGGCGTCGTGATAGGCCATGAAGGCGATCTGTTTTTCCCGTTTCTTCAACTCGCCGATTTCGTAAAACATGGCGAAATAATAGAGAGGCTCCTTGCGCTCGTTGCGGATGCTGTTGATGGTCAGCCATTCCGGGTAGATGGAGCCGTCTTTCTTTTTATTCCAGATTTCGCCCTCCCAGCTGCCCTTGCCGGTCAGGCTTTGCCACATCTGGCGGAAAAAATCGGCGTCGTGCCGGTCGGATTTGAGGAGGCGCGGGTTTTTGCCAATGGCCTCGTGCGCTTCAAAGCCGGTGATGGTGGTAAAGGCGTCGTTGACCGCGAGGATCTTGCCGCCGGCGTCGGTCAGGATGATGCCCTCGGTGGCGTTGTCAAAGATCTGTTTGTAGATTTGGAGGAAGTTCTCAGCGCTCTTGCGGCTGTTGATCTCGAGTTTGAGTTTGTTGTTGGCCTGGTGGATTTGTGCCAGGTAGTGTTGAAATCGGCTGATGAGAAAGGCCGTCTCGCATTGATCGTCGCATCCGCCGTCCCCGCCCCCGGTTTGATCCGGCAATTCGAGCTGTTTGGCAAATTGCCGCAGCGGCGCTGCCAGCAGCCGGCTGATGAAAAACGCCGCCCCAATGGAGAGCAGCGCCCCGGCCAAGCTCACCAGGACCACCACCGTTCGGGTGGAGAGGAAGCCGGCGTACACCTCGGATTTGTATGCCGCCACCCCGACGATCAATCCGAACTGGGGTATCCGTTTATAGTAGAGGATTTTTTCCCGCGCCTCTTTGTCCCCTGGGTTTTTCCACAGGTATTGGATCACCCGCCGCGTGCCGGCGGCCTGAATGAGGGCGTTCAGCTGTGCCGTATAGGCGGGTTTGTCGACGTCGCTGATATGCGGGTGGGCCAGCAGTACGCCCTTTTCGGTGAGGATGACGGCGTAACCGGAGGCGCCGTAGCGAAAGGCGGCGATGCGCGCTTTGATAGCCTCGAAATCAACGATGCTCTGGAATTCCTCCCGATAGCAGCAGGCGGAGACAATCCAGTCCCAGGGCTTGAAATAGACCATGTACAGCGCCTTGGGGTGCGGTGCGGCCTCGCCCGGATTTTTCCACAAGTATTCGAGGTAGCCGGTCTTGCGTTGCATCTGCTCGCGGATGAACGGCCAGGACTGGCTGTAGGCGGCCAACTGGAGGAGCGGTTTGCCTTCCAGTTCGCTGATCGGATGAATCTGCGGCACGCCCTGCGAGTTGAGGGCGTAGATGTAGCCGGAACGGCCGATCTGCTGGGGCCGGAAGATGGCGGCGACCGCCTGTTGGGCCTCCTGTTCGCTCAGTTCGCCAGCCAGTTGTTTTTTGTGGTAGCTTTCGACAATCTGCAGGTTTTTCTCAGCCACTGCCCGGAGGTAGTCGTAGATCGAGGCGTTGACCGACAGTTCGATCATGTCGACGATGGACGATCCCGCGGCCTCCATGCCTTCTTCGATGGTGGCGTTCAATCGGGTGAAGGCGTAGTGGAGGATGAGCGAGAAAACGACAAGCAGAGGCGCGATCAGCAGCAGGAGGTTGCCGATAAAAATTTTTTTGCCGATGGACCAGTGATGCAAACGCTGCAACACGGTTGCGAGGCGTGGACTTGTCATGTGAGGTTGTCTCGGGCGCACAAAATTCGACGTTGTCCGGAGTGCGCGCACGCCGGCAAAGGAAATTTTCACCTGTCGGGTAGTGTATCGCACTCTGGGAGAGACGCAAAAGGGAATTTTCAAGGCAAACCGCCAGGGGCGCCGCGCAATCTCCCGCGAACCTCTGCAACTTCCCGAAGGTTGGGCGTTCTGGTCGGAGAGGCGTGTCGGTCAGGCGGTCAAAAAGGGTTTGACAGGCATGGTATAGTTCTGTAATCTCAATATTTTTTGTAATTTTTGGCTGTTGTTTTGCGGGCGCGAAGAGTCGCCGGGGAAAACGCTTGTCCCGATGCTGGGCGAGAAGCTTTATTCTATCCATTATTTCAGGGCCAAAGGAGTATCGGAGCCATGACAACCCTTCCCCGCGGATTGCTTGCCGCCTTTATCGCCCTGTTGCTTCTGGTGCTGACCGGCGGCGCCTGGTTTTTCCGCAGCCAGGAACGGCAGCATCGCCAGCATCTGGACAGCCAGTTGCAGAGCATTGCCCAGCTGAAAAGCAATCAGATCGTCGGCTGGCGAAAGGAATTGCTCACCGACGCCGAGGCGATTGCGGGCAATCCGTTTGTCGCCGGGACCCTGACCCGCTGGTTCGCCGCTCCCGATCCGGCGGCAACCGCGCAGATCCTCGCCTGGTGGAGCGGATTGCAGCAACACTACGGGTATAGCGATCTCCAGTTGCTCGACACTACAGGCGTGGTGCGGCTCAGCCTTTCCGGAAACAAAGAAGCCCTGGCCCCAGAGACGCGCGCCGCCTTTGCGCAGGCGATGCGCGCAGGTCGCCCGGCCTTGTCCGATCTGCATCAATCCCACCCAAACGAGCCGCCGCACATGAGCGCCTTTGCCCCGATTTTTGCTGCCGGCGACCACCCCGGGAGCGCGGTTGGCTGCCTCGTGCTGCGGAGCAACGCCGCCGGTTTTCTCTATCCGATGATCCAGAGCTGGCCGGTGGAGAGCCGAACCGCTGAAACCCTGCTGGTTCGCCGGGACGGCAACGACGTGCTGTTTCTCAATGAATTGCGTCATCGTCGGGATACGGCCCTGCGCCTGCGCATCCCGGCGGTCAATGCCGAATTGCCGGCGGCCATGGCAGTGGCGGGGAAACATGGCCTGGCCGACGGGCGCGATTATCGCGGCGAGGAGGTGATCGCCCTGACCACAGCCATTCCCGATTCCTCCTGGTTCATGGTCACTAAAATCGACGCCGCCGAGGCCCTGGCCGACTGGCGGCTGCAGGCCTGGTACATCATCGGCCTGACCTTGGCGGTTGGCCTTTGTTTAACCGCCGGCCTGGGCGTGATCTGGCAGCGGTACGGCAAAAAACACTATCAGGCCGCGTTCCAGGCGGAGGCCGAACGTCGCGAATCCGAGGCCCGATACCGCACCACCTTGATGAGCGTTGGCGACGGCGTGATCGCCTGCGACCGCGACGGCCGGGTCAAATTGCTTAATCCGGTGGCCGAGGTGCTTACCGGCTGGTCCCAGGCCGAGGCCTGCGGCCGTCCGGTGGAAGAGGTCTTTGTCATTGTCAATGAAGACAGCCGTTTGCCGGTGGAAAACCCGGTCAACCGGGTGCTGCGCGAGGGCATTGTGGTTGGGCTGGCCAACCACACCAGCCTGATCACCCCCGGCGGCGTTGAATTTCCGATTGCCGACAGCGGCGCGCCGATCTTTGACGACCAGCAGCAGATCACCGGCGCGGTGCTGGTGTTCCGCGACCAAACCGAAGAGCGTCGGGCGGAGGCGGCGCTCAGACGCCTCACCCATCTGCTGCAACGCGCTGAGGAGATGGCCGGCATGGGCTGTTGGGAGTTTGATTTCAAGACCCGCACGGTGTGGGCCTCGCCCTCGGCGCGCCGCATCTACGGTCTCAGCGAAGAAACCTGGACCATCGAGGAGGTGCAGACCCTGCCCCTGGCCGAATATCGTCCGGCGCTGAATCGGGCCTTGAAGGCGCTGGTGCGCGACCACGAACCCTATGACATGGAATTTCGCATCCGCCGGCCCACCGACGGCGCCCTGGTGGAGATCCGCTCCCAGGCGGAATACAATCCGGGTGAAAACAAGATTTTCGGCGTGATTCACGACATCACCGAGCAGAGACGGATAGAGGCGGCCATCCGCGAGAGCGAATCCCGCTACCGGAGTCTGTTTCAGAGCAATCATGCCGTGATGCTGCTGGTGGATCCCGAAAGCGGCATGGTGGTCGACGCCAACCCAGCGGCTGTCCGCTACTACGGCTGGAGCCGTGAAGCCTTGCTGGGCAAGCGCATCAGCGAGATCAACACCTTGTCGCCCGAGGAAATCGCGGCGGCTTTGGCCAGCGTGCAGAGCGGCCTGAAAAACAGCTTTGAATTCAAGCATCGGCGGGCCGACGGCTCGGTTCGGGATGTGGAAGTCTATTCCGGTCCCCTGCAGGTGGCAGGGGAAAACCGGATCTATTCCATTGTCCACGACGTCACCGACCGCAAGCAGGCCGAAGAGAAGCGGGAACGGCTGCAGGAGCAGTTGCTGCAGGCGCAGAAACTGGAGTCGGTTGGTCGTCTGGCCGGCGGCGTGGCGCATGATCTCAACAATCTGCTCAGCCCTATCCTTGGCTACAGCGATGTGCTGCTGATGGACCTGCCGGAAACCGACGACCGGCGCAAGTATGTGCAGTACATCATCCAGGCCGGCGTCCGGGCCAGGGATCTGGTGCGCCAGCTCCTGGCCTATGGCCGCAAACAGACCCTGGTGGTCGAGACCGTGGATTTGAACGAGGTGGCCGCTGGTTTTGCCCACCTGCTGCGGCGCACCGTGCGCGAGGACATTGGCATCGAGATGGTCGCCGCCCCGGCGTTGCCGACGGTTCGGGTCGACACCGGCCAGATCGAGCAGGTGATTATGAATCTGGTGGTCAACGCCCAGGACGCCATGCCCGAGGGCGGGCGGATTGTGATCGAAACTGCGGCGGTCGTTCTGGACCAGGAGTATGCGGACAGTCATGCCGACGTCCTGCCCGGTCCCTATGTCCAGTTGACGGTCTCCGACACCGGGTGCGGCATGAGCGAGGAGGTGCGCGAGCAGATCTTTGCTCCCTTCTTCACCACCAAGGAAAAGGGCAAGGGCACGGGATTGGGGCTGGCCACGGCCTACGGCATCGTCAAACAGCACGGCGGCCACATCTGGGTGTACAGCGAGCCGGATCAGGGCACGACCTTCAAAATCTACCTGCCGGCGGCGGCATCGCCGCTTGCGCCGCAACCGGTTGAGGTTGCGGAGGATGAGGAGCACACCCCGACCGGCGGAGCGGTGATGGTGGTGGAGGACAACGACATGGTCCGGCAGCTGACCGTGGACGTCCTCAACCGTCGCGGGTATACGGTGCTGGAGGCGGCGAGCGGCGCGCAGTGTTTGGAGCTGATCAAGGCTCACGTCGGCCCGTTGGGCCTGTTGCTCACCGACGTGGTGATGCCGGAGATGAACGGCAAGGCGCTGTACAAACAGGCGCTGCAGCTGCGGCCGGGGCTCAAGGTGCTGTATATGTCCGGCTACACCGAAAACGTGATCGCTTCCCGGGGCGTGCTCGATCAGGGCGTCAATTTCATCCAGAAACCCTTTGCCCCCAAGAGCCTGGCAGCCAAGGTGCGGGAAGTGCTGGCGTCCTGACCGGGTTGGTCCTTATGGTTCCAGGCCGGAGACGATCAGCAGGCGCAGATCCCGGGTGGGGGTGAAGTCCTGTTTTTCGACCACAAAGGTGGTAGCGCCGGTTTTGCGAATCCCTTCAACGCACAGCGACAGCACGTTGTCCGGCTTGCCCTTGTCAATGGTCAGGCGGAAGGCGCCGATGGGCCCATGCCAGGTGTTGGCCGTGGTCAGTACATAATCCAGCAGGATGGCCGTGCCGGTTCCGGCCAAGTCGCCGGCGTTTGGTCGGTGCAGCCGCTTGGCCAGCGCCTTGCGGGTTCCGGCGTCGATGCAGTAAGTGTCGACCAGTTGCTGCTGGTACGGGTCAAGCGGATTGCTCCCCGCCGGCCAGACAAAGATGCCGCCGGGAGGGGCCGGATTGTAGCTGTGTTCGATTTTGACGTCTCGGCCTGGGGCAAAGGTTTGCGGCCAATGGTAGCGGACAATGATTGACCAGGCGGGAAGGGGCGGTTCGCCCTCGTAAAAATCGGCCAGCCCTTTGGCTTTCAATTGGTCCTTTGCCGTTTGCGGCAGGCTGGCCAGGGCGGCCCGCACTTGATCGACGTTCAGCGACAGAGGGACGCCAAGCTCCCGGAGCAGTCCGGTGACGTCCTGGCCGGGCGCGTCGTAAACGGCTGATGCCTTGCGGGGTTGGTCATACGGCGGTTCCAGCACCGCAATGCTCTCGCTGCGGACTTCGATCTGTTTGCCGTCGACCCTGGCAATGAAATCAACCAGATTGTCGCGGCGCAGGCTTTCCTCGGGCAGGGCGAATCCGGATTCGACCAGCCCGGCCAGGGAGATCGGCGGCAGAGGGAAGATGATCTCGCCCCGGGTTTCGGTCGCTCCCTGATTGCGGAACAGGTAGGTCACCCGCACCTGACTGGGGCTGAGGAACAGATCCTCTGACACCATGCGGACGCTGGCGTTTTGTTGAAATTGCAGGCCGGTGGCGCTCAAACCACCAAATCCGTCGTTGGCTGCGCATGCAAGCGGCGTCAGCAGCAGCCCAAGCGCCAGCAGTATGGATTTTTTCATCACCGCGTCCTCCTCTCGGCAGTTTCCGGGACAACCCGCATCCGGGCGTCCAGGGCCAAAACCTCCCCACTCTCCAGCACCCGCACCGGATTGACGTCCAGCTCGACGACCTCCGGAAAATCACTCAGCAACCGGGCCAGGTTGGCAACGGTTTGGATAAAGGGTTCGGGATCAACCGCAGGCCGCCCGCGCAATCCCGCCAAAACACGCCAAACCTTGAGTCGCTCCAGCCGAGTGCGGATTTCGCCGCGCGATGAGGGGCACAGCACCCGTTCCACATCCTGGAACAGCTCCAGCAACACGCCGCCGCCGCCAAAAAAAACCACCGGTCCAAAGGCAGGGTCCTGAAGGCCGCCGATGAACAGGTCGTGGCCGTCCAGGGCCATGGCCGCAACGCGCACGCCGTCCAACTTGGCGCCTGCTTGGTGACGCGCCAGATTGTCCCGTATCCGATCAAACCCCTGCACCGCCTCCTCCTGCGAGCAGACGCCGAGCAGCACTCCGCCGGCCTCGGTCTTGTGCACCGCATCCGGGGAAACCACCTTGAGCGCCACCGGAAAACCGATGCGCGCCGCCATTTCCCCGGCTTCCTCGGGGGTGCGCGCCAGGGCGGTGGGTGGGCTGGCCAGGCCGTAGGTCCCGAGCAGTTCCAGGGTTTCCTCGCCAATCACACCGTTCCCGCCGCAGTGTTCGCGCAGCCAGGCCTGCGCCGCTTCAGGTCGGAGATGGCTGGCCGCCTGGTCCGGTTGAAAGGGGCCCGCCGCTTTGCGGCCATGGAAGGTCATCTGCCGGCGCAACGCGAGGACAGCTTCTTCCGGGCCGTTGAAAATCGGCAGCGGCCACTGCTGTTTCATGGCGGCCAGGGTCGGCCCGTCGCCGTACAGCACCAGGGCCAGGGGTTTGTCGGCGGAGCGAATCGCCCCGGTGAGGGCCAGGGAGAGGTCGGTGTTGAACATGGCGGTGAACACGTCGCCGCCGCCTGCGGGCATCCGCGGCCACTGGCTGGCGTAGATCGCGCCGTCGACCTGGTCGTTTGCCAGCACATGGCTGAAGATCTGGGGATATTTGTCGATCTGGTAGAGGTCGCCCATGTCCAGCGGGTTGTTGAGCCGGATGATCCCGGCGTTGGCCACTCCGGCCAATTCCTGGTAAAAGGCCGGGCCCGGATCGGCAAAGGCGAATCCCTGGCGCTCGCAGAGATCGGCCATGGCCACGCCCAGGCCGCCGGCCGGACTCATGGCCATGATCCGCTTGCCGCGCATCGGCGGCAGGGCAAAGGCCTTGGCGGTGGCGACGAAGTCGCGGAAATCGTCGATGCGGATAATCCCGGCCCGGTCAAAGGCGGCGTCGATCACCCCCTCGTCGTTGCCAAGCGAAGCGGTGTGGCTCATTGCCGCCCGTTTGCCGGCGGTGGTGGTGTTGGCCTTGTAGACGATCACCGGTTTGTCGATCCGCTGGGCCAGTTCAACCAGCCGTTTGCCGTTGCCGATGTTTTCGAGGTAGAGGCTGATCACCTGGGTGGCCGGGTCTGTGCCCAGGTATTCGAGGAAATCGCATTCGTCAAAGTCGAGCTTGTTGCCGATGCTGGCGAATTTGGCCAAGCCCACCTGCTCGCTCTCCAGCAGATTCCAGAGAAACAGCCCCAGGCCGCCGCTCTGGGTAATGAGCGAAAAGCCGCCGCGTTTGATTGGAAAGGAGGGGACAAAGGGCAGGCACAGGCCGCTTGCGGTGTCGGCCAGGGTCAGGCCGTTGGGGCCGACGAAGCGGATGTTGTGGCGTTTGGCCGCCGTCAGCAACTGGGCCGCCAGGGCCTGGCCGTCCTCGCTGGATTCGTTGAAGCCGCCGGCCTGCACCGCCAGCCGTTTGACGCCCGCCCGGCCGCAGTCTTCCACCGCCTGGGGCACGTAGCGGGCCGGAATCAGCAGCACCGCCAGTTCGGGGATGATCGGCAGATCGCCGGCGCTGCGATAGATCCGGACGCCGCCGACGTCGGTTTCCTCGGCGGCCGGATTGACGCCAAACAGGCGGCCGCGAAAACCCCAGCGCAAACAGTTGTCGACAATGATGCGCGGGGTGTTGTGGGGCTTGGAGGAGAGACCGTAGACGGCAAGGGAGGCAGGG
>NZ_JAVBXR010000012.1 GCF_030824455.1 Desulfobulbus sp. | reverse complement strand
CGCCGTCTGTTCCGTGGTCGCACCTACGTCTTTCCGATACGCTGGCAATCGACCAAGGGTTCGGCTGGTTATTCACCTGCCTGCAGGAACGAATGGAAGCCTGGCGTCTGCCACAAACCGAAGGTCAAGTGCGGTGACTGCTCCCAGCGCTTACTGTTGCCGGTGACTGATCAGGTACTCTTTGACCACCTGTCTGGAAAACATACCGTCGGGGTTTACCCACTCCTGACTGATGACGCCTGCTTTTTCTTGGCTGCTGATTTCGACCAAGCGGACTGGCGCGAAGACGCCCGCGCCGTCATGCAGTCCTGCCGCGAGTTGCATATTCCTGCGGCCCTCGAAATCTCTCGTTCTGGAAACGGCGGGCATGTCTGGATCTTCTTTGCCGAACCGGTTCCGGCACGTCAGGCCCGCCAACTTGGCGCAGCCCTGATCAGCCGCACCTGCGACCGCACCCGGCAAATATCCCTTTCAAGTTATGATCGCCTTTTTCCCAACCAGGACACCCTGCCCAAGGGTGGATTCGGCAACCTGATCGCCCTTCCCTTGCAGAAACAACCCCGCGAGCAGGGCCGCAGCGTGTTTGTTGATGAGAATTTTGCACCCTATCCGGACCAGTGGGCGTATCTGGGCTCGATTCGACCGCTCTCCAGAACAGATCTTGAAGACGCTGTCCTGCGAGCCAGCGATGGCCGCAGTCCGCTGGATGTTGGCTTTGCTGTCGACGAGGAGGACAGCAAGCCGTGGATGCGTCAACCCGCAGTTTCACCGCGAATTTTGGGGCCGTTGCCGGAATCGCTGCACCTGGTGCTGGCCAATCAGATCTTTATCGCCAAGGCCGCACTCCCCCAGCCGCTGGCGAATCGACTGATTCGCCTGGCCGCTTTCCAGAACCCGGAGTTCTACAAAGCCCAGGCCATGCGCCTGCCCGTGTGGGACAAGCCGCGCATCATCGGCTGTGCCGAGAATTTCCCCCTGCATATCGGCTTGCCTCGGGGATGCCTTGATGCAATGCTTGCGCTCTTGCAGGAAAACAATATCCGTGCAGAGATTGAGGATCAACGTTTGCCTGGTCGCCCAGTTGCTGTCAAATTCACCGGCACGCTCAGAACGGATCAGAAAACAGCCGTGCGAACCATGCTGCAGCATGAGGTCGGCGTCTTGTGCGCACCCACGGCCTTCGGCAAGACGGTAACCGCCGCCGCCCTGATTGCCCGGCGCAAGGTGAGTACGCTGGTGCTGGTCCACCGCACCGAACTGCTGCGGCAATGGCAGGAACGGTTGTTTGGGTTTCTTGAAGTTCCCAAAGACGCGCTGGGAGTTATCGGTGGCGGCAAGAAAAAACCTTCCGGCAAGATTGACATTGCCGTCATGCAGTCCCTGTCGCGGCGGGAGGACCTAGCGGAACTGCTCGATGGCTACGGGCAGATCATCGTCGATGAATGTCACCATCTCTCAGCCTTTTCCTTCGAGTCAATCCTCAAGCAGGCCAAGGCCCATTATGTGGTTGGTCTCACTGCCACACCGGTTCGGCGCGACGGTCATCAGCCGATTATCTTCATGCAGTGCGGACCGATACGTCACAGCGCAACCAAGGCCGAGAATGCGCCGACACAACTGATGGTGTTGCCGCGAGCTTTGCCTGCTCCCGAGATGCCGCTGAACGCTCCCATCCAGGAAGTCTTCCGTGTTCTGGTGAGTGATGTGAAACGCAATCGCAGAATCGCCGACGACGTATTGGCGGCGTCTCGGGAGGGCCGCAAAGTCTTGGTGTTGACCGAACGGACCGAACATCTGCAATTCCTGCACGAGGCGCTGGAGGATGAAGTCGCACACTGCTTCGTGTTGCACGGACGTCTGGCAAAGAAACAACGGGCTGCCATTTTGGCCGAACTTGAAGCCCTGGACGACGCGGCCCCACGAGTGTTGCTGGCTACCGGCCGCCTGATCGGCGAAGGGTTCGACCATCCGCCGTTGGATACCCTGGTGCTGGCCATGCCGATTTCCTGGAAGGGAACACTGCAGCAGTATGCGGGTCGCCTGCACCGGGAGCATGCCGGGAAACAGGATGTGCGCATATATGATTACGTCGAATGTGATCAACCGCAACTCACGCGGATGTGGGAAAAACGCCAGCGTGGCTACCGGGCCATGGGGTATCAGATCAAGATGGATTCGCCGATTGCACAAGAACCGTGAACATGAAATTGCGTGGCAGACCGCTTTGAAGTTGAGCTGATCGGGGTTGGGGCTTGCTTAGGGATTCGTGCAGCAGCGGCTGGCAAAAAATCAGGCGAGGCCTTGTCGGTATGTCAGGAAATCAGGTTCTTTCGTGGATGGCTCGGCAGAGATGAGTCGCTGATTCCATTACCATTTCAACAATGCAACGCGTTTGTTTGTCCCAGTCCCTCCGAGCCAAGGGAAAAATCGCAGACAAGGACCGAGATTCTCCCTTGGTCAAAATGCCGCAGCGTTTTGGCTGGCCCCCACGAAATGTTCCCATGCGGCGCATGGCAAACAGAGAACGAGAGCTGGCCGGCGACCGTAGCCCGGATACAGCCTGCGGAATCCGGGGGTTGATGTGAGGTGTTCCCGGATTCCGTTGCACTCCATCCAGGCTACACAGGTTAGAGGGTGTGGCATATCGACGAGCACAGCAAGGAGGAATCTCGTTATATCAAGGGATTTCTCACTTCGCTCGAAATGATCACACCTCCTCGACGAGGTTTTGCTGTGCGCAGCATGCGCTCGTTTGCTTTAGAAATACAACGTCAATCCAAAACGCAGGGAGACCTTTATTTTGACGTGCCAAGTCAATGAATTACAGCGCGGAACGAACATCAAGCCGCTTTGCCCAGCAGCGTCAACAACCGTTCGTGGATGGCGTCGAAACCGCCGTTGGAAAGGATGACCACCACGTCGCCGCTGACGCAGATGCGGGACAATTGATCAAGGATGGCCTCGGTGTCCGGGCAGGCCTGGGCGTTGACGCCTCGGGCGCGGAGATCGGCCGCCAGTTGGACGGAGGAAAATTGTTCGTTGAGGGGAATCGAGTCCAGCGGCATATGTTCGCGAATCAACACTTGATCAGCCGCTGAGAAAACCGAGGCGTAGTCCTGTTGAAACACGGCCCGGCGACTGGAGTTGGTGCGCGGTTCAAAGACCACCAGCAGCCGGTTGTCCGGCCAGGCCAGACGCAGGGCGTTGAGCGTCTCGCGGACCGCGGTGGGATGGTGGGCAAAGTCGTCGACCACGGTGACGCCGCCAGCCACGCCGCGAATCTGTTGCCGCCGCTTGACTCCTTCAAAGGCAGCCAACCCGGCCACAATGGCGTCAAAAACAAAACCCAGTCGGTTGAGCAGGGCAATCACCGCCAGGGCGTTAAGGCTGTTGTGCAGGCCCGGCATGGGCAGACGGCAGCGGCCAAGCAGGCGCCCGTGATGGTAGACCGCAAAATCGCTGGCCAACCCTTGCACCTTGAGATCATCCAGCCGCCACTCGCAGTCAACGCCTGTGCCGTAGCCAATCACCGGGCACCGGGCAGCAGCAGCCAACTCCGCCACCACCGGATCCTCCATGTGGGCCACCAGCGCGCCTTGGGGCGGGATGCGGCCAATGAACTCGGCGAACGAGGCCTTGATGGCGTCCAGATCGGCAAAGATGTCGGCGTGATCGAACTCCACCGAGGTAAGTATGGCGCAGTGCGGCCGATAATGCTGAAATTTTGAAACCTTGTTGAAGAAGGCGGTGTCGTACTCGTCGCCTTCGACCACGAAATACGGGCCGTCGCTGACGTTGGAGTTGCGGCCAAAGGCCTCGACCAAACCGCCGATCATAAAACCCGGCGTAGCGCCGATGCGATGCAGGGTAGTGGCAAGCAGCGAGGAGGTGGTGGTTTTGCCGTGGGTGCCGGCAACCACCAGCGACGTCTTGCCCTCAAGAAAAAAATGGCCCAGGGCCTGCGGCATGGAGAGATAGGGAATGCGCAGCCGCGCCAATTCCATTGCCTCGGGATTGGTGACGCGCACCACGTTGCCGACGATCACCAGATCAGGACGGGCGGCAAGATTGGCCGCCTGGTAGCCGGCCATCACCTCGATGCCCAGCCCGGCAAGGAAATCAGACATGGGCGGATAGACGTTCTGATCCGAGCCGGTGACTAAAAAGCCCTGCTGCTGGAGGATGGCGGCCATGGCGGCCATGCCGGTGCCGCAAATGCCGATCAGGTGGATGTGCCGGGGGTCGATCGGCGCGACATTCAAGGCCGGATCAAGCAACGCGCCGCTCATTTGGAACGCACCGTGCGCTCAATCGCCCGATACACGCGCTCAAAGGTCTGGTCAAAGGAAGACGGCGTCAAGCGGCCCACTTCGATAAACTTGACCACGATCTCTTTGGTCACCTTGAAAATGGCCTCGTCGGTCACTTCCTGCCGCATCGGCTGTTTGTTTTTGTCCTCACCGCTCACATTCGCACCCTTCTGTTGCCTGGCAATAAAAAAACCCCTGTTACAGGAAGAAGGCCAATTCTTACCCAGTTGTAACAGGGGCAACCACTCTCACACGGAAAAAACCTCGCCAGCATTCCCCGGGAGGTCATGGTTTTCTTTGTTGCAAAGGAGAGGAAGCGCCGCAGCCTTCCCCGCCCGATCATCAGTGTTTTTCCAGCGCCTGATAATCAATCGCCTCGCCATAGGCGAGCAAATCTTCCCTAGCGATCTGCCGTCCCTTGATGGTGACCACAAAGCGGGAGGCCACGACCACGTAGAGTTCGCCGCTCTTTTTGGCGGAGTCGTATTTCAGGATGGCCCGCTGTCCCTTCAGGGTTTCCAGCTTGCCGCCGCCGGCCCCGGCAAACATCGGATTGTTGACCATCATCAACACCGACTGCAGCACCGGCGAATCGGAGACGATCTCCACGCTGACGGCTGACGTCCCTTTCTTATAATCCCGGCTGACCGTGACGCCGCCGCCAAGGATAGCCGCCCCCAAGGCCTGAGCGCTGGCCTCTTCGCCTTCCCATCCGGACAGCGGCTTGGGCAGCAGGGCCTTCATGCGCTCGCTCTTCTGCTGGCGAACCAACTGGGCGGCGTAGTCGAGGTTGGACGCGGCCCCGGTGTAATCGCCGGTTTCGTACTGTCTGGTCGCCTCCTTGATGGCGCTGAGCACATTGTCCTCGGCCCGCAATGGTTGCGCACACACAACAAGGGTCAACAGCAAAATGGTCCGCGTCAGGATTTTTTCAAGCATGGGTCTCCAAACAGTGGCGCTGGGGGGGAATTTTTCTGCTCTGTGATACCAGGAGGCGCTGGAGGTGTCAAGCAAAGATCAGGACTTGGCCGGCGCCGGAAACCCTGGCAAACCAAAAACTAACTCATCAAAATAGGGCACTTTCACTCTCTTCCCCGAAACGTCGGCCCATGCAGCCGACCGACCGGGGCGGTTGTCGTCGCCCGAAAATCGAAGGCCGTCTCGCCCTGCCCTGCGGCTCTCAGTACTTCAAAGGCTTTACGCGACGCGCTCTCTGGGCTCGCCCTTTGCCTTGGCGAACCACATCCGGGTTGACAAGCTCCGCCTCACTCCGTTAGGCTTGAACCTCTCAACAGCGTCGGTGTTCGCGGACGTCCACGCCGGTCCTCTATCCCTCCACCTTCAACCAGGATAATGCCGTGGCCCAGGAAATCGAACGCAAATTTCTGCTCGCCGGCGACGGTTGGCGAGGCCTTGCCGTGGGGGTCGAATATCGCCAGGGCTATCTCTGTGCCGCAAAGGAACGCTCGGTGCGGGTGCGGATTGCTGGCGACCGGGGGTATCTTACCGTCAAAGGCGCGACTGTCGGCGCATCCCGAAGCGAATATGAATACGAAATCCCGCTGACGGACGCCCGCGCCATGCTCGAAGATCTCTGTCCGCAGCCACAGATCGAAAAGAAACGCTACGCCATTGCCTACCAGGGGTTTGTCTGGGAGGTTGACGAATTTTTTGGCCTCAATCAAGGGCTGATTGTGGCGGAAATTGAATTGGAACACGAAAACCAAACCTTTACTCGACCCGACTGGATCGGCGAGGAGGTCACCGGCGACGCCCGCTACTACAACGCCGCCTTGTGCGCCCATCCTTATTCATCCTGGCAACAGCCTGCGGTTGCCGACAAAAGCACGAACAGTTGAAAAGAGTGTCTGGCTACACCGCAAATGCGCGGCCGCAGTGCGGGCAAACTTCTTTTTCGTAAATGTTCTTATTTAAGATTGACACACAGCAAGAGCATCGACTAGTCTTATGAGCACGATGATTGCCGCTCGGCAATCCTGGCCTGCACCATGATCGTCAATCTTTCAGAGAGGAGGTTCCGATGCCACAGGACAAGAAAAAACTCACCACCAACGCCGGCGCACCCGTTCCCGACAATCAAAACGTCATGACCGCCGGACCGCGCGGCCCGCAACTGCTCCAGGACGTCTGGTTCCTGGAAAAACTGGCCCATTTCGATCGCGAGGTCATCCCGGAGCGACGCATGCACGCCAAGGGCTCTGGAGCGTTTGGCGTCTTTACCGTCACCCACGACATCACCCCCTACACCCGCGCCAAAATATTTTCTGAAATCGGCAA
>NZ_JAVBXR010000010.1 GCF_030824455.1 Desulfobulbus sp. | reverse complement strand
GGTTTTTCTTCTTTCCCCCAGCATCGCCCTCATCTCGCAACCCGTCGAGAAATTCCCCGCAACAGCTAAACTCACTCCCGGATTGTGCCGATAGTATCATAACGTAACAGTTTGTTGCCAAGGCGCAACATGACAACCGCCTGCAAAACAATCAAACAGCTCCCCAAAACCCAATTGGAGCGCCAGGGAAACCACAACGCCCATGACCAGTCTTCTCAACGCACTGAATGCCGGCAAAACCAGCCTGCTGACCAATCAGAAATCGATTGAGATTGTCGGCAACAATATAGCCAACGTCAACACCGAGGGCTACTCGCGGCAACGCGCCGAGTTGATGCAGATCCCGGCGGTCAACTTTGGCGACTTCTTTATTGGCCAAGGGGTGACGGTGTCCAACGTCACCCGGGATTACAGCGTGTTCATCAACCGCCAACTCCAGGACAAATCGATTGAATACGGCGAAGAGACCGGAAAATCCGGGTCGCTGGCGGAACTGGAACGAATTTTTAACGTTTCAGAAGACAACCTGGCCACGGAAATCAACGATTTTTTTGACGCATGGCAGGAACTGACCGCCAACCCTAGCGGTCAGGTGGAGCGCGACGTGGTCATGCAGCGAGGTCAGTTGTTGGGCGAGGCCTTTCGCGGCATCACCGACGACATGGACACCGTGGTCTCGAACATGAATACCGAAATCATCGGCGAGGTCGACTACCTCAATGAAAAGATAGCGGAAATCGCCAAGCTCAACGACCGAATCAATTTGATCGAAATTTCCGGTCAGACAGCCAACGCCTCCCGCGATCAACGTGATCTGATCGTCAAGGATCTCTCCGAAACCCTCGGCGTCCAGACCTACACCGACAATCGCGGCATGTTGTCCGTGCAGTTGCCAGGCGGCATGCCGCTGGTGCAAGGCAATCTTGCCGCGACCATCAAGACCGTCACCTCGGGTACGGACGTCAGCCTGCAGCTCGAAGTCGCCGGCTCAACCCTCGACGTCACCCTTGATAATCTTGGGGGCAAATTCAAAGGCATGTTTGAAATGCGCGACGTCTTTATTGCCGATCTGCGCAGCAGTCTCAACACGCTGGCCACCGACCTGACCACTGCGGTGAATACGGAACACGCTGCCGGCTATGGTTCGGACGGAGTGACTGGAAGAAATTTCTTTCTCGACATGGCTACCCTGCTTCCTGGCGAAGTTCCAAGCCGCAACGTTTTTGTCACCATCGGCTACGCCTCCGAGGTGGCGGCCGCAGGCCTAAGCAACGCCGCTCCCGGCGACAATGAAAACGCGTTGCGCATCGCTCAGTTGGAGGTCACCCATAAGGTTGCGGCCACCGGCGACACTTTTGATAATTTTTTCAGCCAGATGGTCTCCTCGGTCGGCATTGAGGCGGCCCGCAATGAACTGGCCCTCTCGGGCGCGGAAGACGCCACGGTGCAGCTGCAAAATCTCCGAGACGGCTATTCCGGCGTTTCCTTGGAAGAGGAAATGATTGATCTCATTCAATATCAACGCGGATTTGAATCATCAGCCAAATTTCTCTCCACCGTCGATGAAATGATGAACGCACTTCTCCAGCTCAAGGGATAAGCCATGAAAGCCACACAGGGAACAACATATCGAATGCTGGGCACGCGCCTGAACAATGTGTCTTCGCAACTGGAAGAACTCCGCCAGATTGGCGCCACCGGCAAGAAACTCAACAAGCCCTCCGACGATCCGGCCTCAATCCGTCCGGTGCTCAACACCCGCAAACAGATTTCCAATGTCGACCGCTATATGGAAACCATGGGCAAATCGCTGGACACCATGGAGGCCACCGACGGTCATCTGGAGCACGTGGAAAACATCATGCAGCGGGCCAAAGAGATCATGACCAACGCGGTTAACGGCTCCCTCAACGAAGCGGATCGGACCGTCCTGGCAGACGAACTCGCGCAAATCCGCGAAGAACTGCTTGATGCGGCCAACGGCACGGTCGACGGCAAATACTTATTTGCCGGGTACGAGGAAGACGTCCAACCCTTTACCAAAAATTCGGGGTACACGACCGCTGGGTACGATCCGGCAGTGCCCTCGACCTGGCCTTATTCATACAACGGAGACGGCAACACCACCTCTCTGGAAATCACCACCGGGGAATTGATTCAAGTGAACCTGACCGGCAGTGATCTTTTCTTCGGGGCTTCAGCCTGGGATCCGGCCGATCCGACCACGCAAGTTCCAGACAGCGTGCCCGAACAGCGCTTCAACCTCTTCACAGAAATTACCCAGGCGGAAGAGGCCATCCGCGCCAATGATCAAACCGCCATGCAGACCAGCTTGGACGAATTGGAAGGCGCCGCTGAACAGAACCGCCGTCTGCGCTCCCAACTTGGCAACCGGGCCAGCCGGGTGGAAACCGCCATGGATTACCAGGAAGGCGTACGCGTTGATCTCAAACAAATCCTCTCCCGATACGAGGACGCCGACGCCATCGAGGCGTTTAACGCCATTGTTCAACAGGAGACAGCCTTCCAAGCCGCGCTCAGTGTAACATCCAAAGTTTCCCAACTCTCTATCCTAGATTTCATCTAAGTGCGCCAACCAATTCAAACTGCTTGCCTTTTATCTTCTTTTACACGATACTATCGATAAAGAATTCCTGCTGTCGCTCTTGATTGTCTTCAGCATTGCTGAAGGCAATCAAGCCCGCGCGCAGGTTCTTTTTCGTTCTCTTATATTCTTGCGGGCTTGTCCCGATTTTTTTTACAGGTGTGATTATGCTGGTTCTGACCAGAAAACCCGGTGAAGGCATTATCATCGGGGACAATATTGTCGTCAAAATCATTGAGATGAAAAGCGGCGGCATTCGCATTGGCATTGACGCGCCCCGCGACACCAAGATCTACCGTCAAGAGGTTTACGAGCGCATCCGTCAGGAAAATATTGAAGCAGCGGCCGGTTGGGATATGACCGACCTCGATATCCTCAGTGACAAGCTTGCAGGAAGGACGTTGAAAAAATGAAAACCATCAATACTCGTTTTGGCGAGGTAGAATACGATCCGTCCCACATCATCCATTTTCCGGAAGGACTCGTCGGCCTTGACCAACTGAAGAATTTCCTGGTGATGCCCAACAAAAAGCAAGGCCCGCTTTTCTGGATTCAATGCGTTGACGATCCAGCCTTCGCGTTTTTGGTCACCGATCCGACCAATTTTTTTCTGGATTACGTTGTCTTGCCCGACGAAAACGAACGAGAAAAACTTGGCATTGCGGAGAACGGCGCCTGTTTTGTTTTGTCGATCGTGTCGGTGTCCGAGCACAAAGAAATCACCTTGAACCTCTCCGGCCCGATTCTCTACGCCCCGGAAACCAACAAAGGCCTGCAGGTGATTCTTGAAGATCCCCGTTACGACACACGGACCCCGCTTCCCACAGTAGAAAAATAACATTTCCCTACACCCTGCCTTTTTCCCAAGGCCGCTGAATACAATGTATTCAGCGGCTTTTTTTATTTCCTGCAAAAAACACTAAAGCCTCTTGCAAAAACCTCCGAAGAGTATGTTGAGAGACAGCACCAAGCTTTGAGAGAGCAGTTACGTTTGTATCGTTAGCCCCTAGGTCAACCATTGGACGACCGTGGCTAAAAAATTCATGGAGGATACCATGGCTTTAACGATCAATACAAACGTCGCGTCCCTTAACGCCCAGAGAAATTTATCCCGCTCCCAGGGAGATCTTGCCACCTCGATGGAAAGACTCTCCTCAGGACTTCGCATCAACTCCGCCAAGGACGATGCCGCCGGTCTTGCCATTTCCGACCGGATGACCTCGCAGATTCGCGGCCTTAATCAGGCCTCCCGCAACGCCAACGACGGCATCTCCCTTGCCCAGACCGCTGAGGGCGCGATGCAGGAATCGACCAACATCCTGCAACGCATCCGAGAACTGTCGGTTCAGGCCGCCAATGCCACCAACTCCGCCGCTGACCGCGCCGCTCTCCAGGCGGAGGTCAATCAGTTGAAATCGGAGATGAACCGCATTGCGCAATCCACGACGTTCAACGGCTTGAAAATTCTTGACGGCACCTTTGTTGCCCAACAATTTCAGGTTGGCCCTAATGCCAATGAAACCATTGGTATATCGATAAAATCGATGTCGGCCGATGATCTAGGTCGGTATACCCTTGCCTCTGCAGACGCCGTCAACTCGGTCGCGCATCAAGGCACCGGTTCCCTGACGACTCCAGTGGCAACGCTCCCAACTCCTGCGGTAAACACCATCGCCGCACAAGATTTAACCATTAACGGCAGCAAAGGGGCGGCGACGATTCCCATTGGGGCCAACTCCACAGCGTGGGACGTTGCTACGCAAATTACCAACAACGCCTCAAAAACCGGAGTGACGGCAACCGCCCGAACCACAGTCACCCTCGACTCGCTCTCTGCATCCGGCATTGTATCCCTGACTTTGGGCAGCGGCGGCAACACGGCAACCGTGAATGCGGCTGTATCGACAACGGATCTCAGCGACCTCGCCTCTGTAATCAACGATCAAAGCGGCACCACTGGAGTCACTGCGGTCATTGACGGCGGATCGTTGCAACTTGTCCAGGCCGAAGGCAAAGATATTGAAATTTCAGGCTTCACCCACTCGTCAGCCGGCACCCTTCGTGCGGTGGGAGAGGACGGAGACACCACCACCTCCTTGAGCGACGCCACAGGCAGCGTCGTGGTTTCGGGAACGGTTGAACTTTCCTCTCAAGACTCCTACACCGCCACCTCAACGCTGGCCAATACGGCGGGAAGCGTTTTTAACAACGCCGCTGCTGGGGACAACGTCATTTCAGGTCTTGAGGCGATAACAGCCATTGACATCAGCGACATCGAAGGCGCCAACGACGCTTTGAAAATCGTTGATGCCGCTCTCGGCAAAATCGACGCGCAACGGGGCGACCTCGGCGCCATCCAAAATCGATTTGAATCGACCATCGCCAACCTGCAAAATGTTGCTGAAAATCTCACCGCTGCCAGATCGCGGATTCGTGACGCCGACATTGCCCAGGAAACCTCGGAGATGACCAAAGCCAACATCCTCCAGCAGGCCGGCGTTTCCATCCTTACCCAGGCCAACCAGACCCCGCAGCTTGCCCTCCAGTTGCTCCAGGGTTAACACCCGGTTGACGACCTGACGCCTCACAATGGGGACGGACACACCGTCCCCATTCTCTTCCCCATATACCCCCAAAAAACACGCCATGAAAATCATCATGTTTCGATATAATAGATCCGCGTCGGCGATAATACTAGAAAACACTCTGTCTGCCGGAGCCCATGTTCAAAGCCCCTTGCACTTATCAAATCAATCACTTAAGAATAACTCAACGGATCGGTTTCTTTGGGAAGAGTGCATGCCCCAGCAACCTGCCGAGCACCAACCGTTTATCATCCAGGGCGTCTGGCAATAATCGTTTCCCGCCGACAGGGTTCTGTTCGCACATTATCCCGCACGCCCTTTCCTTCTTGTCCTCATTTTTTCAAAATTGATGCCGCGAATCGCCCACACCCGCAGCCGCGTCCAGAAGTCCAAACGCCGCGGCCCGACAGCGAGGCGGGACAGATCAATGCTTTCAGATGGGTTCACAAGCGATGTCCATTGCTGAAACGGTTTACCGCAACTACTCCCCCGCCGGCCAAGGAGTCGGCGTCTTTCCTCTGGTGAAGAAGTCGAGAGTCCTTGAAGTGGGCTTTGGTTCAAGCGCGCTACTGCAGGCATTGATCAATAACGACAATGAGGTTCACGGCACAGACGTCAGCGAAAAAATCATTACTGATGCGAAGGCATCTGGCATTGACAATGTGCATCTAGTGGACGTCAGCGAAACCCCACTGCCTTTTGCCGACGATTTTTTCGATGCCGTTTATTGCTACGAGGTTTTTGAGCACCTGACCAATCCGCACCGACTTTTTTTTGAAATTCGTAGAGTTCTCAAATCGAATCATTTGCTCTATTTTTCCGTGCCGTCACAGGAAATGTCCATGGGATACGGTCCCAGCAGGCATACTTTTGTCTACCCCGGGCTACTGGAGCGTCACAATCTCGAACGTTTTTTCATGCAGATGTATTTTAAGATCGACGCCTATCTCGAAAACACCGAAAGCATTATCCACCATCGGAATTATGCGCTAAACAACATGAAACATTTAGGACTTCCAGACGTCATGGAGGTTATTATCGGTGATTATGCGGTCAATGCTCTGTATGGTCAATTACTCGATGAACAGGCTCTGGAAACAGAAATAAGAAGAGAAACACAACCATATTTCACGGTTCTTCACCAAGCTGCGGCCGCAGGAGCATGGGAGGCTGTTGACTCAATCGTTGCAATCTTCACCGCTTATTATCCGCAAAATTATGCATTATTGATCAAATCAGCTGAAATATTGCTGTCCTTTAAAAACAAGGAAAAAGCCAAGGAATACTTGAAAAAAGCATTAACAATCAAGCCCATTCCCAACGACATCTATTCAGAGATTTCATTAACTATAGAACAACTTTAAACCGATGAATTCCACTAACAGAAGTTTTGTCATCCCGATTCTGCACTTGGATGAAGACAGAAAATACAACATCATCTCTTTACTGAACGATTTAAATGACATCCCAGGAGAGGCTATTTGCATTTTCAACAGTAAAGAAGCATTTGAAGCCTTAAAAGAACACAAAAGAATAGATAAATTTACATACAATAACGTCAACATAGGCGTCAGCAGATCGTGGAACGCAGGAATAAATATGAGCGAAGGAGACTCAATTTTTATCCTGAACGCAGATCTTCATATCGAAAAAAACGCTGTCGACCAGCTTGAGCATTTTTTACTGCATCTCCCAGACGCCGTTCTTGTCGGCCCTGAAGGGACAATAAACGATTACGCAAATTTAGAAATTATAGAGTACTACAGAAGGGGAACGTTCAACCAACCCACTAGAACTCACGATATATCGGGTTTTTTTTTCGCCATTCACAAACAACGATTTCTCGACAACAAACTGCTCTTTGATGCTCGATACAGCCCATGCTTCATGGAAGAATGGGATATGGGCATGCAGGTTCTCAATGCGGGCCTCGCCTGTTACGTTATCCCAGTGGATGAATATGAACACGAATGGGGCATTTCCGGGGCCCAGGAAAACGTTCCGATCAACTACATGGGCAGGATCGTTTACCGGCAGGACATACTCCAGAGCAACCAACGAAAATTCCTTGAAAAATGGTTCCCTCTCAACAAATAACCAAGAACCCAGAATCGCCGAGAGGATTTCCCCATGAACAGCTTGGCTTTATTTCAAGAAGGCGCAACACAGCATCAATTAGGGCGCATTGATCAGGCCATTGCGTGTTATCGCAAGGCATTAGCGCTTGATCCGGCGTTTCCTGAAGCACTGCATCTCCTTGGCGTTGGATTGTTTCAACAGGGAGATCGCGCTGAAGCAATTCGACTGATCGAGCAGGCTATCCTCCTCAGCCCGACCCAGGCAGATTTTTACAACAACCTCGCAGAAATACATGCCTCGTCAGGCGACCCGCTGAAAGCGTTCTTTACGTATCGCCAAGCCCTTTTGCTTGATCAGCAACATCCGCAGGCAAGCCAAGGGATGCAGCAACTGCGGAACACGCATCCCAATCTCCCGGTTTTCAGAAATCTCGAGCAGCTCAACCATGGAATGGCGCGCCATACGTTTCCCACTTTGGCGCTGAGCCAAGACGACGACCTGCACCAACCCACTGATCAGTTGATCCAACTCGCCCTCAAAGCGGCAAAACATGCCAAGAACATTGACCTTTCGGTGATCGCCAAACGATTCGACGCTGAAAGCGCAGCCTACATTCAACTCTGGCCAGGCGAACACTACAAGCTGCTGGCCGCCTTCGTGAAAATACTGCAGCCCGAATTAATCATCGAAATTGGCACGGCCACCGGCGCCAGCGCGCTTGCCTTAAAAAAATTTCTCCCCAAAAAAGGAAAAATCGTCACCTACGACGTCATCCCCTGGAATCAATACCCTGGGTCTGGGCTGGCCAAAGACGATTTTGACCAACACCTCGAACAGCGCATCGTTGACCTGAGCAATCCGGTCCTCGCCGAAACGCAAAGGGATGATCTGGCCAAAGCTGACATCGTTTTCGTCGACGCGGCAAAAGACGGCCTGATGGAACACTTCTTCTGCGCCTTCTTCGAAAGCGTCAAATTCGCCGCGCCCTGTCCACTGTTTGTCTTTGACGATATTCGCATGCCGGTTATGCTTGAGCTTTGGCGCTCGATCAAGCATCCCAAGCTCGACTTCACCTCTTTGGGCCACTGGTCAGGCACAGGACTTGTCTTATGGAAATAAGCCTCCCGCCTCAATCACCCTTTTGCCGCCGCACTGCCCAATAAAAACATTCCGTTGCGATCAATGAAAATTCTTTTCCTCACTGACCCGTATCCCAACTATATCCCCGACCTGCTGCTCCACGGGTTGCGCAAGATACTGGGGCCTGCCGTCGTTGAGTACCCCAAAAAAGACTGCCTCTACGCTGGGGTTATCGGCTTGGGCATTTGCCCCGAGGATCAACTTGCCCCAGGTTGGTTTCCAGCGGACAACGGCGAGATAGACCGGGACGACATTGAAAAGAAAATCAAAAACGACTTCTTTGATTTTATTGTGGCCGATGTCCGCAGCCTCGCACGCCTCAACAACCTGGATTTGTCCCCCCGCAGCAGGCTGGCAATCATTGACGGCGAAGACAAACCTGTTGCCCTTCGCCCGGGCAATTACCTGGTTTTCCGTAGAGAAACGGACGGCAGCGATTACAGCATCCCCCTGCCCATGGCCCTGCCCGAAGAGATCTTCAACCTCATTGCCAGCTTTGATCAAACAGAAAAACGATACAGCATAGGATTTTTGGGCAGCACCCAGGATGACAACCGAAAAGCATTCATAGAAAAAATTGGCGGCTGGTATCAGGACACCCTGTTCTCGACAACTTGTATCCCTACATCAGACAACAACAAGCCGACAGGGAGATACGGGCGCAACGACTACTACAAAATGCTGCAATCCTGCTATTTTACACTCAGTTTGCCAGGGGCGGGATACGACACATTCCGGTTTTGGGAAAACAGCGCCGTGAATGGCGTTCAGATCTGCCAGGAAATGCCGCTTTATATTCCCCACCCGTTCCGAGACGGCGAGGAAATACTCTTTTTCGACACCGCCGAAACCTTGCACAGAAAGGTTGACGCGCTGCTCAACAGCAACGACAGATACTTTGCCGTCAGACAGAACAGTCGCGAACATCTGCGCACCCATCATCTGACCCAGGCCAGAGCGCTTTATTTTCTGGACAAAGCCAGGGCTGCTTTTGCCTACTGACCCTAGAATCAAGAGGATCCAATGAACGAACCACTCTATTTGGCCCTGGCAAAGGGGAACAATTTTGGATGGGGCATTTGCAGCCGCTATATCGAGCAGGAATTGCGGCAACTCAACGCGCCCATTGTGATGGTTGACGAGACCACGCCCATGCATGTTCAAGGAACCGTCTTTCATGCCCTTGCGGATCGCGACTTCAATCCGCTTCACCCTCAACGAGGCGCAACAAACATCGGTTATACTTTTTTTGAAAACGAACTCACTGAACAATCAAAGAGAAACGCCGCGCAATACGATCTCGTGCTTGCCGGATCTTCCTGGTGTCGGCAAAAACTTGAGAAAAACGGCGTCGCCAACAACGGCGTCCTGATTCAAGGTATTGATCCGGCACGCTTTTACCCAGTGAAACAGAAAAAAGAAAACAACCTGTTTATTGTTTTTTCCGGAGGAAAGTTTGAGCTGAGAAAAGGCCAGGATATTGTGATCGCCGCCTTCAGGAAAATACAGCAGAAGTACGAAGACATCATTCTGATGAACATGTGGTATAATTTCTGGCCGGAAACCGTGGCCATGTTCCAGCACTCCCGCCATATGATGTTCACTCCCTACGGCAACAACTGGAGCGAATTCATGAACCATCTCTACCGCATTAACGGCCTTGATCCAAAGCGAATCATAACCCTCTCAGCCGTTGACAACGAACAACTTGCCTCAATCTATGCAAAAACCGACCTGGGCGTCTTCCCCAATCGGTGCGAGGGCGGCACCAATTTGGTGCTGATGGAGTACATGGCATGCGGCAAACCGGTAATCGCTTCGGTCACCAGCGGGCACAAGGATGTTCTTTCACGGGAGAACAGCCTGCATCTGGACAAATTATCTCCCTATCCAATTTACGACGCCAACAAAGTCTTATGGGCCGACTGGGAAGAACCCTCGGTGGAGCAACTGATTGATCATATCGAGTATGCGTATCACCACAGACAGCAAATCGAGGAGTTAGGAATACAGGCCGGCAAAGACATGCTTCGGTTTACCTGGACCGACACCGCGAAATCGCTTCTCAACTCGGTTGCCAGCGTCCAGCAAAGGCAATAGATGTTTTTAGCCAGTGGCGTCACCCCGGGGCCTGAGGAAAAAACTCCAATAGAGATCCGGCCCGGCCGGCACGGTAAAATTGATGTCGAGATCTTCTTCGAGCTCAAGCCCCGCGCGGTCAAAAAGGCTGAGCCACATCGATTTCCCCAACACACTGTAATGATTGGGATTGCGTTCATGATGGCAGCTGGTGTCCGGCGCCGGCACTTCTATGTATACTATTCCGCTCTCCTTCACCACCCGCCTGAATTCAGAAAGTGTGAAATAAGGAAAAAGCGAATGTTCCAGGGCATGACGGCACCAAATAATGTCAAAGGAACTCTCTTCAAAAGTGAGAAAAGATTGGTCCATTGCCCGCACATCCAGGCCTTCCCGGCGGCAGATGTCCACATCCTCACCCAAAGCGACGCCAACCGGGCAAAAACCTGCGGCCAAAAAACGGCGCATAGCCAACCCCTGGCCGCAGCCGACGTCCAGCACGCTTTGCCCGCCAACAACGCCAGCCTTGGCCAGCAATCGTTCAACCATCTGCGCAGTGATGGAAAGATGCGGCTCAGCAGGCAGTTCCGGATAGACGTCTGCCTTCAATTGCTTGATAAATTGCTCCAATTTTGCAAGTTGGCTCACTCTTCCCTCCTGAATTAGAAAAACAACAATCGGTTGGCCGCCCATGGATTGCACGCCTCACCAGCCGCCCACTCCCGACGCCGCCTGACACTTCCGTCATTTTCCGAGCTGCCCGCGAATATATCGAATCAATTCCTCCAAAACCGGTTCCCACTGTCGAGGCGCCGGCTGTCGGATCAGGCGCATGGTCGGATACCACGGTGAATCTTCGCGGTCAAGAAACCACCGCCAATCGGCGGCCGAGTGGAGCAGAGCAACCGATGGGCGACCAAGCGCCCCAGCAAGATGGATCGTTGACGTGCAAACACTGACAATTAGATCCATATTTGCCATGAACGCGGCGGTGTCGTCAAAATTTCCAATGTGGGACGAAAGGTCAACGAGCCCCAAAGAGTCTCCGCACAACTTGACCTGCTCCTTGGCGTACCCCATTTGGAGAGAATAAAACTGAACATCCTCGGTGAGTTCCGCTAATGGCGCAAGCTGACTCAGATGCAAAGAGCGATTGTGATCTTCAGCCTGCTTCGGATTGCCCGCCCAAATCAACCCCACCTTGAATTTCTTTGTTGGCACGAGTTGCCGCCCCAACCGAGCCGTCAACGCCGGATCGGCAACAAGATACGGACATTCAGCCGGAATGGTCTCCATGGTGGTTGCGAACACTCCCATCAAACTCAACAGGGAAATCTGGGCGTCGGCCTGCAGTTGCGAGTAATCAATGGAATCAGCGGCAAGAAGCGCGTCAATCCCCTTGAGACGCCTCACCAACGCAATCAACGACGGCTGGCAGGAGAAGACAACCCTTGCACCGGCCTGATGCAACAGCGGCAGATATCTGCAGAATTGAATCGTATCCCCCACGCCCTGTTCATGTTGGACAAAGACAGTCTTGCCTGCCGGTTGCCGCCCATCCCAAACCGGCCAAGGACCTGCCAACCAGGATTGCATCACTTCAAAACGTGACTCATAGCAGGCCAACCCCTCTTGAAGGGCACCTTCGGCCAGAATGAGTTCTGCGTAACCAAACCGGGCAGCCGTGTCGTTAGGGTCAATGGCCAATGCCCTTTTAAACACCGCCCGCGCCGCGTCCCTCCGGTTGAATCTCCGCAACAAATATCCATAACAGTAGAGGAAATTGATATTTGTTGGTTGGAGAGCGCAGGCTTTTTCAGCGTGAACCACTGCCTTGTCAAAGACAAGAAGATCGGAATAGAGCCATGCAAGCGAATTGTGGAGCTCCGGATGATCAGGGGAACGCTGGAGCGCCTGTTGAAATATTATCTCTGCCTCGTCGTAACGCCGCAACTGCCGCAAACTGACGCCGATATTGATCAGAGCTTCCAGAGACCCCGGCTCGAGCTCAAGACAACGCTGAAAAGCGGCAAGCGCTTCTTCAAAGAGATTCATCTTGATGTATGCGGTGCCTAAAAATTGCAAAACCAAGGAGTTGCCAGGAAGAAGACCTTGCAAACGCACCAGAAAAGGCACTGCCGACGACCACTGATTCAGCTTGATGAGCAGATCCGCCAAATTCGATAACGCCTCGGTGTTCTCCGGTTCTTGCAGCAGAGCCGTTTCATAACAATCGACCGCAAACTGGGTGTTGCCGGCCTTCGCCTGGACCAAACCTCCGGCAATCAAGAGACGCGAATCATTGGGCGAAGATTCAAGCCCCAAAGCAACCAGAGCCGCACCTTTTTCCATCTGATTCTGTTGCGCACAGATTCGTGCCAATTGAGAGAGGCACAAGGCTTGGTCTGTGGGCGCCAGAGATTGTCGCATCAAATAAGCTGCAATCTCCTCGAGCGAAAGCGATGCAACCTTTGACTCCAGCTGCCGCAGCACCAGGTTGAGCGCTCGGCCCTTGCCGGAAACAGCCCTCCCAGGACCAGCAGAGCTTTGGGGATGGACTCCGCTCGGTTTTTTTTTCCTCATTTCTTTGCTTTTAGACCTGCTCATCGGCGACACAAATTAAAATTTTATGAAAATTCAATTGGTTGAACATTTGAGATCGGACCAGAAAAAATGAACGCGTCAAATATTTTTCCCTAAAGGCTGCCAGGTCGCATGCCGATAAGAAGAGTAAAGAAAGGCAAGTGTTCATTTGGCACTTTATGATACTCTTCAAATAAAAGGAGGCTATCGCAACAGACACCAGCAGTAAAAAGCAACAAACCGTTTCACCCGGCAAGGATGCCACTTTTTAGTACAAGCCAATACAATATTCATGGAGGAATATCATGGCACTTACAATCAACACAAACGTAGCCTCTCTCAACGCTCAACGCAATCTCGGCGCAAGCCAAAGCAATCTTGCAAAGTCCATGCAGCGTCTCTCAAGTGGTCTTCGGATCAACTCTGCTAAGGACGATGCGGCCGGTCTGGCCATTTCCGACCGGATGACCTCTCAAGTGCGCGGCCTCAACCAGGCCACGCGTAACGCAAATGACGGTATTTCCTTAGCGCAAACCGCTGAGGGTGCAATGCAGGAAAGCACCAACATCCTCCAGCGTATGCGTGAGTTGGCTGTTCAATCGGCCAACGATTCCAACACCGGTACGGACCGCGCCTCCCTGCAGAAAGAAGTAGCTCAGCTGCAGCAGGAATTGGACCGTATTGCGACCACCACCTCTTTCAACGGCAAGAAGGTTCTTGACGGCACATTTACCGCCCAGTCCTTCCAGGTAGGCTCCAATGCCGGCGAGACTATCTCTTTCTCCGTTGGCGGAGCCTCTTCCACCCAGATCGGCGCTCATCAGCATGAAGTTGGCGGCACCATTAATACAGCTGGCGCTGCTACAACCAACAACGTAGTTGCCCAAACTTTGACCGTTTCCGGTTCACTCGGAACCGATACTGTCAGCGTGGCCGCCTCTGCCTCTGCAAAAACCATTGCAGATTCGATCAACAACAAATCCAGCTCAACTGGCGTTAGCGCAACAGCCGTAACGTATGCTCAACTCACAGTTGGCGCAACCGGCGCGCAGAGTTTTGCTCTTTCCGGAAAAAATACAACCGGCGAAACTATTTCCGCCAATATTACCGACACAAGCGACCTTACGGAACTCGCAGACGCCATTAACTCCAAAGCAGCAGAAACAGGCGTCACGGCGGAATTGGCTTCCGACAAGGCTTCCATCACCTTAAAAAATGCCCAGGGATATGACATCCAAGTCGATTGGGCGGCAGGTGACGTAAGTCTCCAGGGGATGGAGTCTGACGGAGAGACGCTTACGGGGTCGGCCGTCCAGACAAACGCCACTGGCGAATCCGCTACGGCTGGAGGCAACGTAACCATCAGCTCGGAAAAATCCTTTTCCGTTGGTTCAACTTCAGCAACAACGGTTCTTGCAGCTGCAACAGAAGGTAGCGAGCTGAATTCGGTCGGCGCGGTCGACATCGGCACCCGTGCCGGGGCGAGCGAAGCCATCTCGGTTATCGACAGTGCAATCAGCTTCGTTGACACGGAACGGGCCAACCTCGGCGCGATCCAGAACCGGTTTGAATCCACCATCTCCAACCTGCAGAACATCTCCGAGAACGTTTCGGCTGCCCGGTCGCGGATTCTTGACGCAGACATCGCGCAAGAGACGTCCAACATGACCAAGCAGAACATCCTGCAGCAAGCAGGCGTTTCGATCCTGGCCCAGGCCAACCAAAGCCCGCAGTTGGCTTTGAGCCTGCTTCAGTAACCCATCCCTCCTGAAGGGGCCAATTAGGGCCCCTTCAGGTCCTGATATTTTTCTTATTACAAGGAGGTAAACAGATGAATATCGAAGCAGTCGGCACAGCCAGCTACAGCCCGCCCCGAGCCAATGAACCGTCCCAGAAGGTGGACAGCCAACGCAAGGAAGTCGAACAGCAACAGCCGGCCAGCTCTCAGGAAGAGAGCAACGTGCAGCCGGAAGAGTTGCTTAACCAAATTAAATCCATCACCGAAGACGGCTTGTACAGCGTTCGTTTTGAACGCGACAGCGGCACCGAACAATTGCTTGTAAAGATTGTCGACAGTGACACCGATGAAGTAATCAGGCAGATTCCGCCGGAAGAACTCGTCAACTTGAGCAAACAGCTCAAGGAATTAAGCGGCAATCTTGTCAACACAGTGAGTTAATCAGTCCCAACGGAGATATGAGCCATGACTATTCAATTCGGCGGCTTGGCAACAGGAATGGAAACCAGCAGCATTGTCGAGCAATTGATGGCCTTGGAGAAACAGCCCATCACTCGCCTTGAAGCTGATAAAACGTGGCTCAACAATCGGTTGTCTGCCTTTACCGAACTGGACACCAAGTTAAAATCTTTTTCCGATTCGATTAAAAACCTCAATTATCGGGACACGTTGCTGCAACGTTCCGTCAAGCAAAGCTCGGAGGAATTTCTTTCCGCCTCTGTTTCCAGGGACGCGCTGCCTGGAACCAGCTATCAGGTGGAAGTCGTTTCTTTGGCCCAGGTGCAAAAATCGGTCGCAACAAGCGGCGTGGCCAGCAAGTCGACTTCGACCTTTGGTACGGGCAGTTTAAATCTTACTGTGGACGGCACAAGTCACGGCATAACAATCACCACTGAAAACAACTCCCTCGAAGGGATGATGAAGGCGATTAATGATGCCGATCTGGGAGTGTCTGCGGCAATCATTAATGACGGAACCGGCACGCCGTATCGCTTGGCCCTGACCGGCGAGAATGTCGGCAAGACCTTTTCGCTCGACAGCAGCGGACTGACCGGAGGCACGGACACGCTTGGCAATTTTAATGTCGATGACGGCAGCGGCACGATTGTCAACCCACCGGTTCAAGCGGCTGCGCAGGCGCATATTCGGGTGGACACGATCGACATTTACAGCGATTCCAATACGCTGACCGAGGCTATCCCTGGGGTGACGCTGGACTTGTTCAAGGCTGAAACGGGCAAAACCACGAGCCTCAACATAAACGTCGATAAAAGCAGCATCAAATCGACCATTGAAGCCTTTGCCACGGGTTACAACGAGGTGATCAGTTTTATCACCGGGCAATCGGTTATCAATGAAGAAGGCGGGGGCGTGCTTGGCGGCGACGCAGGCATTAACGCCATCAAACGCCATCTGCAATCCATGTTGACCAAACCATTTGAAAATTCCGGGGTGTTCACGACGATGTCGCAGCTCGGCTTTGAAACCCAGAGAGACGGCACGCTGGTGGTCAACGACAAAACGTTGTCTGCGGCAATCAACGACAATCTCGACGGGGTTGTCAGCCTCTTGGCCGGGGAAGAGGGCGCTGACGGATTGGCCACTCAGTTCAAGGATTACTTGTACGACGTCACCAATTCCGGCACAGGATTGCTAAGCGGTAGAAAAGAAAGCATTACCAACAGCCTAAAACGAATCGACAGTAAAATAACCTCCACGGAAGCCCGGCTTGAACAACGGCAAAAGACCCTGGAAGCGCAATTTAGCGCCATGGAAACCCTGGTAAGCGGTTTGAACTCACAATCTTCATACCTGACTCAACAAATGTCGATCCTTAACAACATGGTGAGTGGGGGCAACTAATGAACGGATATACCAATCAATACATGGCCAACACGGTCAACGCCGCCTCGCCGGAACAGTTGATGCTCATGCTGTATGACGGCGCCATCCGGTTCGTTTCCCTTGCCATCCAGGCAATTGAAAACGGAGTAATCGATAAGCGGGCCTATTACATCAACAAAACCTCTGCTATTATCTCCGAGTTCGCGGCTACGCTTGATCACTCCCTGAATCCGAAACTGGCCGAAGACCTGGACGCGCTTTACGGGTACATGCTCAACCGGATGATGGATGCAAATCTGAAAAACAACGTCGAGCCCCTGTTGGAAGTGAAGAAGCTGCTCTCTGAATTGAGAACAACATGGGCGCAAGCCATAGAATCCAATAAAAAAGAACTGCGAGAAGCTTCTGGAACACATGCTCCAGGAACAGTTGCTTACAGACCCTTAGCGGCGGCAATGTAAAATGGAACATCTACTTATTCAGCAATCACTCGATCAGTACAAAATAATCGCCGAGTGCAATGAAAAAATTGAAAAAGCCATCCATTCCAGAGACAATGAATCGGTTTTTTCGTTATGCGCTATATTGAATGAATTACAAGAAGGCGTCAAAGAAAACGACAATGCGATTCTTGCACTCATCAGAAAGCATCAAGAGCTCAAGAAAAGCACTCAAATGCAAGAGCTGTTGGCGTTAATGCAAAAAATACAGGAATGGAATCGCCGAATGGCCTCCCACATTAAAGGAATAATGGCTGTTCAGCGCAATGAAATGCAAAAATTAAAAAAAGGCAACACTGTCCTTCAAGGCTACCTGCCCAAAATTGACCAGACGGGAAGGCGCATTTCCGTCTCCAACTAATTTCCACGCCTTCGTCAATTCCGTTCGCCCCCACTCACGCTTGCGCCGTTTTGTTTATTGACGCCTCCCTTGCCCAAATAATTCTTTCCTTCTCGGTGCGCTTATGGCAATCTAGTAAAATATATTTCCCAATTCGAGAGAAGGTAACATCTTGCCATTACTAAACAGTTTTTTTCTACACCTCAAAGAGGGGGCAGCGGTTCGAGCGGCTATTCCGCTTCGGGGCGTTATTGAAAAGGAACGGGTGAACTGTTTTTTTGGAAAAGCCGCCCCCCCAGGATTCACCCTTTCCTTTCCTTACGGGCGATTGGCAGTCGATCAAGTTGACACCAGCAGATCCTGCATGGTGATGATCGACTTAACCGATAAAACGGTTTCCGTGTCTGCTGACATTGATCAGATTAAAGATCCATTAACCTTGGAATTGACCGCCAGGGAAATCGTCACCCATACACAAGCCCGCAACTATTTCAGGGTGGATGCAACCGCCAGGGTTTCCGCCTCGTCAGCCGTCCCAGAGGAAATGGCCAAAGAAGGAGAAAGCTGGAGACTTCTTGGCGACACCATTGACCTCAGCGGCAGCGGCCTTTTGTGCAGTTTCCACAAGCCGCTGGAAAAAAGCAAAAAAGTTCGAATTGAACTAACATTGCCGACCCATGACATCGAAATCATTAGAGCTTTAGGCCATGTTGTTCGTTGTCGAAGGGTGGAAGATAATTTATATTACGTTGCCCTGCATTTTGACCAAATCGACTCGGAAAGCCAGGATAAAATAATGGCTTGTTGTTTTGAACTGCAACGCAGACACCTGCGCATGAGAGTTCGATTGGAAAGTCAAAGCGCCCCATGAACAAAGAGAACATGTAACAATCGATCAACACATTGTTTTTTAAAATAAAAATGCGACGGTCAAGTGGCGAGAATCGATAACATACTAGAGGTGATCGGCGACAACGCTTCCACAGTTGTCGATATCCCCGGGAACCAGGAAGAGAATCTTCGCTGCAAGGCCTTGGTGACGAAAAAAGAGTCTCCTGCCTTTGAGCTTGTTTTCCCTCCCAATTCATGGACTGCCGAGGATCTGAAAATCGGCGCCGACTGCAATTTGGCAATCGACCACAACGGAAAAACGATAAATATCATTGCCCGACTTGACGGCGTCGTGGGAGATCGACGCTTACGCTTCACGGCAAGGGAGCCTGTGGCGCCGGAATCGCTGCGCGATTACTTCCGAGTGTCGATCAATACCCCCATTGAAGCGAGTTATATCGCCGGCGCCAAAGAGGTGACTCATCGAACCTGGAAAATGGTTGGCACCACCATCGACCTCAGCGGCAGCGGAGTCTTAGCCGTATTTGCCGAGAAGCCTGCCAGCAACCATCATATCCAACTCGTGATAACGATACCTGATGAAGAAGTCCCTATTGTATGTTTGGCAGACGTGGTGCAGTGCTACAGGATACGCAAAAATCGCTACCAAGTAGCCTTTCATTTCGAAGTCATTCCAACCAAGACCAGAGATCAAATAATTTCCTGCTGTTTCCAAGAGCAACGCCGACAACTCCGGGAAAACGTGCAAACATTTTGAGCCTCTGCGCCCAATGTTGAGGCAACGCCATTACTTGACGCTCCCCGCCTTTTTTATTGCCGCTCAAACACGTTGCTTGAAATAGGCAATAGTTTGCAGCAACCCTTCTTCAAGTGAAACGGTCGGCTCCCAACCAAGTTTTTCCTTGGCCAAAGTGATGTCGGGACAACGCTGACGGGGGTCGTCGGTTGGCAACGGCTGAAGCACCAAAGAAGACCCAGAGCCGGTTAATTCAATGACTTTTTCCGCCAGTTGACGGATAGTAAATTCACCTGGATTGCCGAGATTGACCGGGCCAACAAAATCATCCGGGCTCTCCATCAATCGAACGAATCCATCTATCAATTCAGACACATAACAAAACGATCTGGTTTGACTGCCATCGCCATACAACGTGATGGGAGCCCCCTTGAGCGCCTGAACAATAAAATTAGACACCACTCGTCCGTCGTTGGGGTGCATGCGGGGACCAAAGGTGTTAAAAATCCGCGCGACTTTGATGCGCAACCCATGCTGGCGGTAGTAATCATAAAACAAAGTTTCCGCGCAACGCTTGCCTTCGTCGTAACAGGACCGTGGTCCGATTGGATTGACATGCCCCCAATAGCCTTCCGGTTGCGGGTGCAGTTCAGGGTCGCCGTACACTTCACTGGTTGACGCCTGTAAGATTTTAGCTTTAACTCGTTTTGCCAACCCAAGCATATTGATGGCTCCGTGCACACTGGTTTTGGTTGTTTGCACAGGGTCAAATTGATAATGAATTGGAGAGGCCGGACAGGCTAAATTGTAGATTTCATCGACTTCGACATACAAAGGAAACGTAATGTCATGCCGAATCAATTCAAAATGTGGATCACTGAGCAGATGGAGGATATTGTCTTTTGCGCCGGTGAAATAATTGTCCACACAGAGCACGTCGCTCCCTTGATGTAAAAGATATTCACATAAATGCGACCCCAAAAAACCGGCGCCGCCCGTAACCAGAACACGTTTACGCAGTGAATTCGTCATGACTGTTTCATTCATTTAAGATTTAAAAATCTGCAGCTTGCTTCACGGCGCCAAATCTGCCCAAGGGGAGTCGCAAAACATTTCTTTTATCACTATAGAATACCGATCCATCATAATCAAATCTAAATCCAAACTTCCAGCGTTCACATTGTTCCGTTGTCCGTTCATCAAGCAGGCGTCAAGCACAGCACATCAAATCGGGAGAAACTGTGGAGCCGTTGACCCTTATTACCGAGATACAACCCCTTGCGCCCACCGACCCTAAAAGCGGCAGCCAGCACCAGCGCCTGCCCTTCGCGCAGGGGCAACTGCTCCAAGGGGTCGTCAGCGCACACAATGGACCGCAGCAATTCACCATTGATATTGGCGGATTGCAGGTGGCAGCCGAATCAAACGCGCAATTGCAGGTGGGACAAAAACTTGACCTACAGGTCGCGTCACTCGCTCCACGCATCGAATTGCAGATTGCCGCCCCCAATTCGGTCAATCAACGGATCAACGCCTCAGTCCATCTGCTTGGCCAGCAGGCGGCGATACTTCCAGAGATCCTTAACCTAGCGACTGAAGCGCAACAACTGCCGCACATCAGCGCCACGGCCCAAGAAACGCTTCAATTGTTTGGCGACACCCTTGCCAAAACTCCCGGAAGCGGCTCTGCGACGACGCTTCCTTTGATCGCGCAACTTCTCGACAAAGCAACAATGGCTGCGAGCGCTGCGAACAACGCCAGTTCGCCTGCGGGGGTCAACAACGAAATTGGCAGCCTGCTCAAACAGTTGGCCGCATCTCCAGCACTCTCGCCTCAACTAGCGGCACAAGCGTCACAACTCGCCGCCGTTTTTGCACCTGCAGCCGATCAGGAAGCCATTGCTCATACAGCGCTTTCCGGAGCAACCGCTCGTCTCCTGGGCCAATCAGAAGAGGCCGTCCCAAACGCGGCGCTCTTGCAGACACTTTTCCAACAATTAACAACGACGATTCAGGACAACGCCCCCCTGCCGGCCACCCATCCCCTGCGGCAACTGCTCGCGTTTTTGGGTCAAGTGCCGGGCGCAAGCAGCCCCGAATCGGCCAACCAGCCCAGCGGCCCACAACTCGAAACCATCTTCAATCGACTGGGCATGAACCTGGAGCGCCTCCTGGCGTCCAACAACCGGGAAGAAGCGGTCCAAACCCTGAAATTCGCGTTGTTGGAATTGTCGCAACAGGCGGCGGCAACCGAGAAAAGCACGACCCAAGCCGACCAGTTAACCAAAACCATCGAACTCTACCAGTTGCTTCAAATACGACTGTCTGGAGATGCCGTTCTCTTTCAACCGCTGCCCTTTTCCTTTCTCCAACAAGGGTATCTGCTCGTCGACGCCGATCAAACCAAGGATCAGGAGCAAAATAACGACGGCAACCGGTCAAAAACCGCGCCAAACGTTGCCCTGCACCTGCAACTAGAAGGACTCGGCAACATGGAAATCGACATTCGCCAAGACAACGACCGGATAGCCGTCCGGTTTTTGACTGAGGATACGGAGCGAGCCCACTATATGGCTGGATTTCGTGATGAACTCAAACAATGGCTGACTGCCGGAAACCTGGAATCCGTCCAGTTTCTGACCGGCGCCAAGGATCCGACCAAGGTCTTGTTGGAAAAACTGGTCCACGGCGTGACCGGCATGATCGACGCCAGGGCCTGAAACACATCGAGCGCGCACTGTATGACCACGGAACAACCCAGAGCTAAAAAAGCAGTCGCCCTGCTCTACGATCAAAACAAATCCGCCGCGCCGAAAGTCGTGGCCAGCGGGTCCCATTTAATCGCCGAAAAAATTATCGCCACGGCAAGAGAAGCCGGGGTGCACATCAAAGAAGACAAGGATTTGGTGGAAATGCTCGCCAAGATTCCGATCGGCGAAGAAATACCTGCTGATTTGTACCAGACCATTGCCGAGGTGCTGGCCTTTGTCTACTCGGTCAACAGCATGTACAAACAAAAGAAAGTCGCAAAAGAAGCTCTTTGAGGCAAGCAGCCGGACCTTAAACGGGTTGCGCCGACACTGCCGGGAAAACGCTGAAATCTGTTTTTCCGCTTCATTTTTTACCCGTTTCAGGGTAGGTTCCCTTTTCTTTTATTATCGCCGCTCATTTTGATCGGCAATCCCCGGCGTATCCCGGTCAAGTCACGATAAAATTTTCGTGACCGTCTCTCTTTTCACAGGAAGTCACAGCATGCTCCAAGCAACCAATATTGCGCTTTCCTATGGCAAGCGTGTCATTTTTAAAGACGTCAACATTAAGTTCACCCACGGCAACTGCTACGGCCTCATCGGCGCCAACGGCGCGGGCAAATCGACCTTTCTCAAGATTCTTGCCGGACAAATGGACGCCGACAAAGGCGAGGTCTCCATCGATCCCAAGGAACGGATCGCCGTACTCCAGCAGAACCAGTTTGCCTATGACGAAGAAACCGTGCTCGATACGGTCATCATGGGGCACCGACGACTCTACGAAGTCAAGATGGAGCGCGAAGCCCTGTATGCAAAACCGGAACTTTCCGAGGCTGACGGCATGCGCTGCGGCGACCTGGAAGTGGAATTCGGTGAGATGAACGGCTACGAGGCGGAATCCGAGGCCTCGGTGCTGCTCAGCGGCCTGGGCATTGCCGAGGAGATGGGCCATTTGCGCATGAAGGAACTGGACGGTGGCGACAAGGTGCGGGTGCTCTTGGCCCAGGCCCTGTTCGGCACCCCGGACATCCTTCTGCTGGACGAGCCGACCAACAACCTGGACGTTAAATCCATCGCCTGGCTGGAAGAATTCCTCATCCGCTTTACCAACACCATTATCATCGTCTCCCATGATCGGCACTTCCTCAATCAGGTCTGCACCCACATGGCGGACATCGACTTTGGCCAGATCCGGGTCTTTGTCGGCAACTACGATTTCTGGTACCAGGCCAGCCAGCTGACCCTGCAGCAAAAACAAAACGAGAACAAAAAGACGTCCGCCAAGGTCGCGGAACTCAAGGAATTCATCCAGCGCTTCTCCTCCAACGCCTCCAAGGCCAAACAGGCCACTTCGCGCAAGAAACTGCTGGACAAGATCAACATCGAGGACATGCCGGTTTCTTCGCGCAAATACCCTTTTATCTCGTTCAAGCCGGAACGGCCCTGCGGCAACGTCATCCTGGAAGTCGACAACCTCTGCAAGACCGTCGAAGGCGTCGAAGTGCTGAAAAACCTCACTTTTTCGGTCAACAAAGGCGAAAAAATCGCCTTTGCCGGCCCCTACAGCCTGGCCAAGACCACCCTGTTTCAAATTCTAACCGGCGAACTGGAACCCGATTCCGGCACGTTCCGCTGGGGCCAGACCATCACCAATTCGTATTTCCCTAAGGAAAACAGCGCCTTTTTCGGCAACAACCTGACCCTGATCGAGTGGTTCAGCCAGTTTATCCCTGTGACCGAGGGCGAAAACTACTCACGCGGTTTTCTCGGACGGATGCTGTTTTCCGGCGACGAGGCCCTGAAAAAGACCCATGTGCTGTCCGGCGGAGAAAAGGTGCGCTGCATGCTGGCCCGGATGATGCTGGCCGGGGCCAATGTGCTGATCCTGGACGAACCCACCAACCACCTGGACCTGGAGTCGATCACCTCGCTCAACAACGGGTTGATCGCCTTTCCCGAAGTGATTCTTTTTGCCTCCCACGACCACGAATGCGTGACCACGGTGGCCAACCGGATTATTGAAATCGGCCACAAGGGCGTGATCGACAAGATGATCAACTTTGATGACTACCTGGCTGACGAAACGCTTGCCGCCCAGCGCGAGGCCATCTATCACCACGACAAGCGACGATAAGCCGCCCTTCTCAAGCGTTGACCGGCGCGCCCCCTGCCCTGCAGCGTTTTTGTCGGCAGGCGGCGCCATAAAAAAAACAGCCCGTACAGATCAATGATCTGTACGGGCTGTTTGCGTACCGACACGACAAGGCCGCAGATTAAAAGGGAACGTCGTCTCCCATGGGCGGGGGCTCGGGGAAGGAATCGGCTCCGTACCCCTGGCCCGCTCCGCCGTACTCGCCTCCTCCTCCGCCGCCGCCGGCTCGCGGCGAAAGCATCTTCATCTCGCGGGCGATGATCTCGGTGGTGTACCGGTCGTTTCCGCTCTTATCCTGCCACTTCCTGGTTTTCAGAGACCCTTCAACGTAGACCTTGGAGCCTTTGGACAGATACTCGCCGCAGATTTCGGCCAATCGCTTCCAGGCAACAATGCTGTGCCATTCCGTCTGCTCCTGCATCTGACCGTCCTGCCCCTTCCAACGCTCAGTGGTAGCCACGCGAAAGGTTGCCACCGGAGCGCCGCTCTGAGTGTAGCGAAGCTCGGGATCAGCGCCCAAATTGCCGATTATAATTACTTTATTAACCATTGTTCACCTGCGGGTAAGAGTGCTGCCAGAGGAACTGGCAAACTGTTTGGAGCCATTTTTTTCGCGGCAATGATAAACCAATTGCCCGGTTATTGCAAAACTTGTTGCAGGGAATTTTTCTGCGCGGCGCCGGAAGCCAGGGTGCAGGGCAAAGGCGGCTCATATAAAAAAAGAGCGGACGCCCCACAAGGGACGCCCGCTCTTTTGCTGGTTGTTGAGGCCGAAGCGCTCAGTGGTGATAGGCAGACTCGCCGTGGCTGATGGTGTCCAGACCTTCGCGCTCTTCTTCTTCGGTCACCCGCAGGCCGATGGTCATGTCGACCAGCTTGTAGGCCAGGAAGGAGACAACGCCGGACCACACAACGGTTGTGCCAATGGCCCACAACTGGCTGGTCACCTGGGTGGCGATGGAATAATCGGCCACCTTGTTGGCAACGTAATCGTACACGCCCACGCCGCCCAGAGCCGGATCAGCGAAGATGCCAGTCAGCACTGCGCCCAGCATGCCGCCTACGCCGTGGACGCCAAAGACGTCCAGAGCATCGTCAGCGCCCAGCATCCGCTTCAGACCATTCACGCCCCAGAGGCAGACGATGCCGGCCAGCAAACCAATCACCAAGGCGCCGCCGATGCCAACCCAACCGCAGGCAGGAGTGACGGCGACCAGTCCGGCAACCGCGCCGGAAGCTGCGCCCAGCATTGAGGGTTTGCCCTTGAGCATCCACTCGGTAAAGGTCCAGGAGAGGGCTGCAGCCGCAGTGGCCAGCATGGTGTTGCCAAAAGCCAGGGCCGCCAGGCCGGTTGCTTCCAGATTGGAGCCGGCGTTAAATCCAAACCAACCCACCCACAGCAAACAGGCGCCGATCATGGTCATGGTCAGGCTGTGCGGAGCCATGGATTCCTTGCCGTAACCAACGCGCTTGCCTACCATGAAGGCTCCGATCAAACCGGCGATGGCTGCGTTGATGTGGACAACGGTGCCGCCGGCAAAGTCGATGGCGCCCTTCTGGAACAGAAAGCCGGCGGTTGCGCCTGCCTTGAGGGCGGCGTCGGCGTCGGTGTAGGCGTCAGGACCGGCCCAATACCACACCATGTGGGCAATGGGCAGGTAGGCAAAGGTGAACCACAAGGCGATAAAGGCCAGCACTGCGGAAAATTTCATGCGCTCGGCAAAGGCGCCGATGATCAACGCCGGGGTAATGGCGGCAAAGGTGGCCTGGAAAAAGGCGTAAATCAATTCCGGAATCACCACGCCCTTGCTGAAGGTGGCAGCCACGGCGTCAACGCCAACGCCCTTGAGCAGAATCTTGCTGAATCCGCCGAAGAAGGCGTTGCCTTCGGTGAAGGCCACCGAGTAGCCGTAGAGAACCCAGAGCACAACGCACATCGAAAAGACGGTGAACACCTGCATCAGCACCGACAGCATGTTTTTGCTGCGCACCAGACCGCCGTAAAACAGGGCCAGACCGGGAATGGTCATCAGGGTGACCAGCAGAGTGGAAACGATCATCCAGGCGGTGTCGCCCTTGTCCGGCACCGGGGCGGCCGCATCGGCAAAAGCGGGCACTGCACAACCGACAGCCAAAGCGGCCAGCGTCAACGAGAACAAAACAGTAGATTTTTTCATGGATGGCTCCTTTTGAATCACAGTGCTTCCGGACCGGTTTCGCCGGTTCTGATGCGCATTACATGTTCCAGATCAAAGACAAAGATCTTGCCGTCGCCGATTTTGCCGGTATTTGCGGCCTTTTTGATGCCCTCAACCACCTGCTCAAGCTGGCTGTCGTCAATGGCCACCTCGATTTTCAATTTCGGCAAAAATTCGATCACATACTCGGCTCCCCGGTACATCTCGGTATGCCCTTTCTGACGCCCGAAGCCTTTCACTTCGGTCACGGTGACGCCTTTCACGCCGAGCGCGGTCAGACTTTCCCGCACCTCGTTCAACTTGAAGGGTTTGATTATCGCACTGACAAATTTCATAGGTCACTCCTTTTTTGGCAACTGTTCAGCGTCTCCGCCCTGCCATAATGGTTGAAACTTTTATCGGCACAACCCGATACACTTGTCGATGAAACCAGAAGCAGGCGCTGCGGGACAACCATTGCCCCATTGGTTCCGCTCCCGATTTCACAAAATTTCCCAGCATCGCTGGCAATGCCTGTCCGGGTTACCCCCTGGTCTCCCGCAACCGGCAAACATCCCTGAACCGTTTTTGCTTTTTCGTCTCCCCCTGTTTGCTGTTGTTGTTCTGCATGCAACCCATGGTGCAGGGATGGTATGTAGCATGCTTTGACAAAAGCAATGGCGGCGCCATTTTAGAGTTAAAATTAAAAACTCATTATTTCATACACATATATAAACAAACGCCATTTCCCGGCACAAGCCACATCAGTCACGGCGCAGTGTTGTAATTTTTTTTAAATATAATTTACAAATATGTTTAAAAATATGCAAAAAGGAAGAATGGCCGCCGATTATGAACCACAGCGACAAAAGAAGACGCGCCAAGTATGACACAATGGGAAGGAATCGAAGAAAAACAACAAAATTGCCCCCGCCTGAAGCGGCAGCGAGCACGACGGCAGACGGCATTGAGGCGGTCAATCAGTCGTCGCGACCTGCGCGACCGGCCCCTTGCCGGGATTGAAAGATACGGTGTTTTCCACCAATTCAAAAGTAGTTACAGATAATCCATCAGGCTCAAAGACGACACCCTAGCGGTAACCTGCATGGTGGCCTCCAGCGACAGCTCCATTTTGGCGATCTCGGACAGCACCTCTGTAAGATCCGCATCCTGGTGTCGGGAAAGGGTGGATTCCACCTGCAGCAGCGCATTTTCGTGCATGCTGACCATGTCGTCCATGCGGGCGCTGGTGTTGCCCAGCGAACTCTGCTGGGTCCGAACCTGATCGGCCGCATCCTCCAAAGGGGTCAGCTGAGCGGAAACATTGGCGCTGTCGCCGCTGGCCAGGGCGGTTTGGAGGTCCTCCAAGGCGGTAAACAGGTTGACCGGACTCATGAACAGTTCTTCGCCGGCGATGTTTTTGGCGACAGTGGCGCCCGGGCTAATCTCAATCATCTGATGATCGCTGGTGCCGTTGTAGACAACCGGAGTGCCTGAAAAAGGCAGGGTTTGATCGTTGTAGCCGGCAAACAGGTATTTGCCGGCGACCTGGGTGTTGGCCAAATCAAGCAGTTCGTCCTGCAACTGACTGACCTCGTCGGCATAGGTGGCCTTGTCCGATGCCGACAAGCTGTCGTTGGCCCCGGCCACTGCAATCTCCTTGGCCCTGGTCATCAATTCCTCCACAGAATTGAGGTAGATCTCCGAGGTGGAAAGGTTGTCCTGCACATGTTTGCAGTTTTCGACATAGCGCTCGCCCTTAACCAAATCCGAGCGGCAACTGACGATGGAACCCACCGCCGAGGGATTGTCCGAGGCCTTAGCCACCTCCTCGCCGGTCGAAGATTTGATGTACAACTGATTCAGGGTTGTCGACGTCGTGCTCAGATTGGCTTGCAGGGAGCGATAGGTGGTGGCGTTTCTGGTGATTATCATGGCAAACCTCACATTTGCAGCAGGGTGTCGAGCATTTCCTTGACCACGGAAATATAGTTGGAGGCGGCTTCATACCCGGACTGGTACTGGATCAGCAGCACCATCTCCTGGTCGGTGGACACGCCGGAAACCGAATCGCGTTTAGCGCTGAGTTCATCCATCAGGTCGGAGCTGGCGCTCAGCCGCTGTTCATTGCTGCTCACCATCAAACCGGCGTTGGCGGCGATGCGGGCGTATTCTTCGCTGTAGGTTGCGCCGTCGATGCTGGTGGTCTCGCGCAGGGCCGCCATGTCAATGCTCAAGCTGTTGTCGGCGGTGGTTCCTGTGACGCCGGCGGCGATCAGGGCCGGATCGTCGAAATCGACCGCGATGGAGGCGGCCGCACCGTCCCAGGCGTCGGCCAGGGGGTCGGTTGGAGCCGTCAGGGTGAACAAATCTCCCGCAGGATCGCCGTTCTGATCAATGCCGCTGCTGGTTGCAATCAGGCTGTTGACGTCGGTGGCGATGGTGTACGCCAACCGGTCGATGTCGCTCTGAAATTCAGGGATCGTAACGTCCCGGACCTCAAGCCACCCCTTGAGTTCGCCGCCGAAATCCTCGTGATCAAGGGCAAACGTGGTGGCGCCGCTGGTGAGACTGATCTGGGTCAGGCCGTCGACCTTGCTTGTGGAAAACGAGGACGCCACATTGCCGGTAACCAACGGCAGGCCATTTTGCAGCTGCAGACAGACCATGCCATTGTCGTCGTTGTAGCTGGCGGCGCCACAGGTTTCGCTCACCTGCTGCACCAGCAGATCGCGCTCATCGCGCAGGGTGTTGGCGTCGCCGCCGGCCAGCTCGGTCTGCATAATCGACTGGTTGAGGTTGGCGATCTGTTGCAGTTGGTCGTTGAGATCCGGAATGGTTGACTCGACGCTGGTGTTGATGCTGTCGACCACATCGGCCAACTGCTGGTCGATCTGCTGAAAATGCAGGGCCAGATCGCCCGCCTCCTGGACCACCTGTTGCCGCTCCGCTGTGCCGGAGGGGTTGGTGCTCAGTTCTTCCCAGGCGTCGAAAAAACTGTCGATGTCGCCGGCAAGGCTCGAATCGCTGATGTCAAGAATCTGTTCAATATCGGCAAGCGGCGTGCTGGCCGCCTCGTACTCGCCGTAGGTGGCGCTCTGGGCAACCAACTGCTTGGTGATGAAGCCGTCGCTGGCCCGGTCAATCGAATCCACCGAACTGCCGGTGCCGTAGGTCAACCCGCCTTGAGTGAGCGGCGTGGTGCTGTTGACGTTGGCGACCTGACGCGAATATCCGGTCGTGCCGGCGTTGGCAATGTTGTTGCCGGTGATCTGGACCGCAGTCTGGCTGGTAAAAATGCCGCTGGCTCCAGTATACAGCGAGGTGATCAGACCCACGGTCAGACGCTCCTATTCAGCAGACGGGGGCCGGCGCCGATGGCCAGCGAACGGCCATGAGCGGCATAGGTCAGGGCCAGGCGACGAAAGACGTTGTCTTGCAGACGGCGGATCAGTTGCAACCCCGATTCCAGCAACATCCGGTTGCGTTCGTTGTTGACCTTGATGGTGTTGATCAAGCCCGCGCTTTCGTCGTCGACGGCCTGCCCAGGCTGATGCAGCGCTTTGAGCAATTGGGTTTTCTCCTGCTGAATGTCGTCCAGTTGGCCCATCCGCAAGTGGGTAATGGCCTGGCGCTCCCGGACCAGCAGCGTGTTCAAAGCTTGGAGGCGGGTGTTGAGAGGCGTGTTGTCCTTGTTTCTGTTCATGATCCGCTAGCTCCGGTTTTATCGTTTAAGATTGAGCAGTTCCTGCAGCATTTCGTCGGTGGTGGTGATCACCCGGGAGTTGGCGGTGTAGCCGTTCTGAATGGTGATCAAATCAACAAATTCCGTGGCCAGATCGACGTTGGAAAGCTCCAGCGCCTGGGTGATCAACGTGCCCTGCGATGAGCCGGGATAGCCGATGGTCGGCGATCCCGATTCCCCGGTCTGCGAATAGAGACTGCTGCCAGCCGCGTCCAGGCCATTGGGGTTGATAAAGGTGGCCAACGAAATCATCGCCACCGGGATGGTCTCGCCGTTGGAGTAGACGGCGCTCACCGTGCCGTCGGCGGCAATGTCGACGTCGGTGACCTCGCCCGAGGCATAGCCGTCCTGGTCCTGGGAAAACACGGTGGAGTCGCTGTCAAACTGGGTGGTGTCAAAGGCATAGGTCAGGTTTTGCGCTGCCGAACCGTTGTCCCAGGTGATTGACGAAATGGTGGCGGAAGCGCCGGTCACGAGATTGCCGTCGGCGTCAAACTCCAGGGTCCCGGAACCTATTTCCTGTAAAACGCCGGCGGTGCCGCCCACGTCGTCGCCGTCCACAGTCAGATGCCAATCCCACTCCTGATCGGCGGTTTTGGAAAAATAGCAGGTGAGCAGATGGGAGGTTCCCAGCGAATCGTAGACGGTGGTGGTGGTGGCGTAGTTGGAGGTGTCTTCAGGCGAGGTGATGGAAAAGGTGGACAGGACGTCGGAATTGGAGTCGAGATTGGTTTGCAGGGTGACGTTTTCGGTTTGCTTAGCCTCAATCTGAGAAACCAGATCCACCTGGATGTCGCTGAGATTGCCGCTGGCCAGCAGTCCGTCGGCGTTGTAGGAAGACCCCTGAACCCGGTAGCCGTCGGCCGTGACCAGGTAGCCTTCGTCGTCAAAATCGAAATTACCGTTGCGGGTATAGAGATTGGTGGCGCTGAGCGGATCGCTGACGATAAAAAAACCGCTGCCCTCAATGGCGATGTCGGTGCCGCTGTCCGTGGACTCAAATCCGCCCTGGCTGTAGTTGGTCTGCACCGTCTGCACCTGGGAACCGCGCCCAACTTGGGAGTTGCCGCTGGAACTGGCGATGTTGGCGGCGAGCAAATCGGAAAAAACAGTTGAACTGCTTTTGAATCCTGTGGTGTTGCTGTTGGCAATGTTGTTGCCGGTGACGGTCATCGCCTGCGAGTTGCCTTGCAGACCGCTGATCGCTGTATAGAGCGCGCTGGAAAGTCCCATTTCCCCTCCGATGAAACGATGCCCGCTGTCGGCTTCCCGTGCCGGGATACCGATTTTCGGCGTCAGTTCCAATGACGTGGTCAACGAAAAACGTTGACCGTAAGCGCGTCCGTGCAGCAACGCTCTCCGTCCTGGAGAGCAACAACCTGAGCCAAGAGACCAGCACTCGCTACGGTGAGCGCCTGGGTCTCTCTGCAATGGTTATCGACCAGAGAGCACTGCCATTTTTATTGCAATTACGTAACGTTAATTAATGTTACGCTGAATTTTCGTCTTAATAGTCTGCATGTGTAACAGCATGTCGAAACCTGCGCCGACACGGGCAAAAAAAAACGGCAACCCAAAAAGCAGGGTTGCCGCAGCGCTTCAAAACGGACGTTTGTTCAAACTATGGCGAAATCAACGGCTCCTTGGGCGAGGAATGGAAGACGAGGGAGGGACGCAGGAGGCAACAAAGGCTCAATGTTCGGCGGCAAACAGATAGCCGGAACCGCGCACAGTTTTGATCATCGGGGCCAGGTTGGGATACGGGGCCATCTTGGATCGGATGCGGGCGATGTACATGTCGATGGAGCGGTCATAGCCGTTGTACTCGATGCCAAACACCGCCTTGTAAAGTTGGTCGCGATCCAGGGTGGTGCAGGCGTTTTTGGCCAAATGCCAGAGCAGATCGAATTCCCGAGAGGTAAAAGGCAATTCTTCGCCCAGGTAGGCGGCGCGGCGCAGACCACTGTTGATCTCCAGGCCGTTGAAGAGAAGATTGGCCGGGGCGGTGCGCTGATCGTTGCGCCGCAGCAAGGCGCGGATGCGGGCCAGCATCAACAGATGATTCACCGGCTTGACCAGCAGATCGTCCACCCCCTGTTCATAGAGCAGCACCTGCAGCATCTCGTCGATGTCGTCGATCAGCAGCATCAGCAGGCCGGTGTAGACCGAACGAATACGCGGAAAGGTCGACAGCTCTTCCAGGGAGAATCTACCCGAATCAACGATCAGCAGGTCGGCTTCCTTGGGCGTGTAGCCATCGGAAGAGACGAGGCGCCTTTCCCGCAGCCGGACGGTAAAATCTTCTCGGACCAGGGCGTCGACCAGGGGCCTGGCGCCTTGTTCGTTGTCGGTGAGTACAATAATGGAACGGCCGGGTTCCTTGTGAGGCAAAGGGTGGGACATGGCGGGAGGACCAGAGTTGCGCTTACGCTTATGTTAGAGAGACTTTTCAAGAACTACGCCCAGAGACAAACAACGCGCCGAGGCGGTTCAGCGCCGACCGCAGCGCCCTCTCTTGTATCGGCCATAGGTTCACTGTGCACTGTTAAGAGAAGGTCAAGGCTTGGAAAAGTTAGGTAAATCGGGAGAGGCCGCAAACAAAGGCTTGCGCGTGAAAAGCCGATTACCTTGAGAGAATTATACGAAGCTGCTGCGAGAAGTTCTGTAAAGTGATCGTTAAGCTGTGCAAAATAACGTTACAAACAAAGCGGCAACAGATGGGGGGGATGCAATCGTTGCGGCGGCAACAGAGAGCGCAACGCAAACAGCGGGGCAACGACGCTGGCGTCGCCCCGCGTTAACATGGGTGAACATTGCTTCTGACCAATCGCAGCGGGTCAGGAGGACGAATTATAATCCTCAAAAAAGCTGGTTAAATAATCGCCCTGCGAATTGAGACTGCTAATCAGGGTTTCCATGGCGGAAAACTGGGCCTCCAGCATTTCCTGCCGCTTTTCCAGTCGGGTTTCCAGGGCACTGATCCGATCATCCAGATCCGAAATCTGTTTTTCAATGGTGGTTTCCTTGGTCACTAAAAATCCGCTGGTTGAGTCAAGCTGATCCGTCAAATATTCGTCTAGTCTGCTCATAATGCCCTCGTTGTCGTCGTCTCCCACTAAAGCAATCTTGATCGCGTCGGCATCTTCGTCATAGGCTTCACTGAAGACGTCTGTATCAAAGGTCAGTTCTCCGGTTTCATAATCCGAGGCAACGCCAAGCGAAAGAAAAGTGCTGTCGGTCAGGTAGCTTCGCAGGTTGCGTTGCACCATTTTCATGCTGCTGCCTAAAGAGGAATCGGATGCGGAAATGGTGCTGATATAGGTGTTCACCGCGTTGTAGGCGTCCACCAGCTCCTGCACCTGGGTGGAAATCACGCTTTCGGCGTCGGATTCAAGCGTGACGTTGTCGGCGCCGTCATCACTCTCCGCCAACAAGGTGATGGTGGCCCCATTGATGGCGGTGGTCACCGTATTGCTTGCGCTGTAATAATCGATCCCGTCCACCACCAGATGCGCCTTGGTTGCTTCAACCGTGTGTCCGTCGGTTGCGGTGTCCAACTCGATGCTGCCGGTGCCGGTGATCGCAAATTCCTCGCCGGCGGTGTCGGCGGTCAGCATCAGGCGATATCCGCTGCCCGTGCCGTCATTGATCAGCGAGGCGGTGACGCCATAGTCGCCGTCGTTGACCAGCTCCACCAGCTCGCTCAGAGTGACGTCGTCATAATCCAGGGTCTCCTCTCCAATCTGCAGAGAACCGCTCAAGCTGGTGGTGTCGGTATCGGCAACATAGTTACTGCTGACGTCCTTTTGCTGCTGAGCGAGGCTGACGATTTCCACCGAATAGGTCCCGGCGTCGGCCAGACTGGTCGTGCTGACGGTGAAATACTCCGATCCGTTGTTGGTCACCTCAAACGAGTTCAGATCGTTTTCATTGTTCAACCCGGTGACCGAGGCGTAAAAGCTGTCGAGCAAGGTGTTGAACTCGGTGTAGGTGTCGAGCTTGGTTTCCAGATATGTCTGGGTGTCCTCCATCGTGGTGATGGGGGTGCGCTCCAACTCAATGATGGATTCGACAATCGAGGCGGTGTCGATTCCGCTGGCCAACCCTGAGAATGTCACCGACATGACGTTCACCTCCTTTGCATGTGTTTCCCCTTTCGACAGAGCATGGTTTCACATTGATTATCGCCCTTTATGAGCGTCTTTTTTATAGCTATACGGTCAAACCTGCAGCTGTTGCGTCATGGAACTGAAACAATACATTTCATATGTAACGCCAGGTTGCAATTAGCCCCGAATGGCTTCAAGCGCCGGAGCAGAAAAGGGGAAAACGGTCAAGGAGGGGAGCGACAGACAGCGGCACGAATGCTGCCTCGCGTCAAAGATGCAATGTCGTCAGATGATGAAAGGACGCGGCGCGAAACTTGCCCGCGAAGAGCAAGCAATGCGTCAAAATCTGGGGATCAAAGGAAAGCGGGCCAGCGCAAGAGAGACAATGCGCTGGTTTGGGCTTGATTGCGTCACGGGAGGCGTCAGGCGAACCGGCAAAACTTCCCTGTGTTTTCAAGAAGAGTCTGCGGAAGATGGATTGCGCAACAAGCGCTTGGTCGAGGAAAGGTTGAATCGGCCCGTCCTACAAAGAGGGGCCAGGATTGAAAAGAATGCGGACTCCGCCCTTCGAGGCGCGGGGCGGGGTTGCATCCATGCCGATGCCGACTGAGCCGCCCCTGCGGCGATGGCGCAAGGACACGGCCTGGCTGTCAGATTGCCGTCAGCCGGCCTCTCATCAGGATCGCCCGGACACGTCGCGCGAGCGCGCGTTCGGTCGGCTCTTCCGCGCCAGACCGATGGCCTGGATGGCTTGAACCGCAATTTCCTCGATGGAGCGTCCTTCCACGTTGAGCACCTTGAGATTGTGCTGCATGTAGAGTTGCTTGGCCTGTTGCAGTTCGCGGGTGCAGTTGGCCAGGCTTGCATAGGTGGAGCCGGCGTAGCGTTTTTCGCGAATGGTGTGCAGGTACAGGGGCGAGCAGGTCAGCCCCACCGCCCGTTTGCGATTGCGGACGATTTCCTTGGGCAGTTCGTGCTTGTTGAGATGGTCGTCGGTCAGGGGAAAGTTGGCGGCCTTTAATTCCATGTGGGTGGCCAGGTAGATGCTGACCGGGGTTTTGCCGGAACGGGACACGCCGATCAGAATAATTTCGGCCTCATCGTATTCCGCCGGTCGGGTGCCGTCGTCGTGCTCCAGGGAAAAATGGATGGCGTCGACCCGCTTGTCCATCCTGGAGATGGTGAAATGGCGGGAATACCCAGGCTCCCGCAGAGCTTTGGCGTCCAGCGCTTTTTCCAGCAGTTCCAGGGTATTGAGGAAAATATCGAAAAATTTGACTTCCGGACAGTTGAAGACGTCCCGGGTTTCCTGATCCATGATGGTGCAGAAAACCAGTGGCCGGCTGCCGTCGGATTGCTGGAGAATGTGGGCCAGCGCCTTGCGGGCGTCGTCGGGGGTGTAGATGAAGGGAATTTTTTCCTCACGAAAACGGATTTCCTGAAACTGGGCCAGCAGGGCCTTGCCCATGTCTTCGGCGAGGATGGCGGTGGATCCGGAAACGTAATACACGTCTTGAGTGGTGGGCATGGCGCCTCAGCGGGTTATTTTTGTTTATGGCAGAACAGGCAGCGGTATTTAGGCGGATGATTTTCCGGCAGCGGCGCTTCTTTTCCCGGCGCATGGCAACTTTCGCACGATTTTTCCGCCTCTTTCTTTTTCATGGTCATAAATCGGGCATGGTTCTGATCATGGGGCAGGTGCGAGGTGGTTTCAGGAGGCGCATACCAGAGGAAAAGCAACAATGCGGCGCAACCAATCAGAAACAACGCATTATACAGAAGATGTTTGTGTTTGGTGATCATAGGGTCCAAAGGAAAAGGTGGAGGGGCAGCGCCCTGAAGGATTCCCTAATCTGCCATTTCCAGGCTGTGAAAATCAATAATTTTCATGCGTAAAAAGAGCACCAGCGCTTCCATCAGCGGCCCACAGAGACGGGGAGCGTTGCCCGCAAAGGTCGCAACCCGGCTATGCCGGCAATGTTTGTGGGCCAGCGTTTTCAGCTCAGGCGCGGAATAGCGGGGGTCAAGAATCATCCGGGCAACGGCCTGACCCGAAACCAGGGCCGGATAGATGCCCTCGCCGGTGAGCCCGGACGCCAAACCGGCGGCGTCGCCGACCAGCCATCCCTGGGCAAAACGCACCCCGCGATAATCAAAGTTGACCAGGCCGGCGCGCAGCGTCTGCGCATCCAACCGCAAACCCTGTCGATCCGCCCAGAGCAGCAGCCGCTGTTTCAGCCGCTGGGCCGTGAAGTGGCGGCAATCACCGTAGGCCCCGATGGAGGCGACCTCGCAATGGGGAAAAATCCAGGCGTAGCCGGAACCAAACAGGGGGGCGTCCAGATGCCACTCCATGCGGGGATGGGCGCCTGGCGCCATGCAGTTGAGCCCCAACCCCATCGCCGTGGTCGACAGGCCCAAAAAACGGCGCACCACGCTGTTGGAACCATCTGCGCCCACCAGATGTTCAAAGGTCACGGTCAACCTCTGCCCATTGTCCCGTTCCATCGTTGCCCGGTTGGCCGCAAGCTCCGCAACCCGGGCACCGCTGAGCAGGGTAACGCCGGCCTCGGCCGCCTGGCCGGCCATCCATTCTCCAAGCCGCTGCCGGTTGATTGTGGCGATGATGGGATTTTTCTCCGCCACCACCAACCGCTGCCGGGGGGTGACAATCAACTGTTCGGGAAACTCCCGCTCGATCAACGACGGCGGCACGTGTTTGATCAACCCGTGCCAGGTGATGCCGCCGGCGCAGACCTTGGGCCCGACCACGGGTTTCCGTTCCGCCAGCACCACCCGCGCGCCGTTTTGCGCCAGCATGGTCGCGCAGGCAAGCCCTCCGGGGCCGCCGCCAACAACCAGAATTTCCGTCTGCTCCATACTCTCCTTTGCTCTCTCCGGCGGGCCTCACAGCATACAAGCATTGTTGTTTCGGCCCGATAAACCGTCTTCAGGCCTGCCCGGTCTCCAATGAAAAAACAAGCACAGCCAGACCAGGCGGGGTCAACGAAAAATCCCGGCAGGGTTCAGGCGCCCATGGGGCAATAACGCCGCAATCGCGCTTTGCCTGATTTTTCCTCTTTGCTGATGAACATGGAGTGGTATAACAGCCGAGCAGCTCCCTTTCTTAGAAGGTTCCATCGACGGACGCAAGCACTTTACGCAGGCGATTTTCCGTGTGCCGCCAATCCAGCGGGAACGCCCGACTTTCCCGCCCAGTTCCCTTGTTCGTATGCCCGCAGCCACAGTGACCCTGTTTGTCCAATGTTTGGTGGACGCCCTGTATCCGGAAGTCGGCGAGGCCATGGTCCAGGTCTTTGATCGTCTCGGCGTGCCGCTGCTCTACCCCGAAGCGCAGACCTGTTGCGGTCAGCCGGCCTACAACAGCGGCCACCACCGTGAGGCGGAGGCTGCGGCACGACGGTTCATTGATCTATTCGAGGATGCCGAGGCCATTGTCTGCCCCTCGGGTTCCTGCGTGGCTATGGTCCGACGCCACTATCCCGAACTGTTTGCCCACCAGCCGATCATGCGCGAACGCGCCCTGCAGGTGGCGCGCAAAACTTTTGAGTTCAGCGAATATCTGGTTGACGTGCTTGGCGTCGTCGATCTGGGCGCCGCCTTTTCCGGGATTGCAACCTATCACGATTCCTGCCATCTCGCCCGCACCCTGGGCATCCGCGAACAGCCCCGGCAACTGCTGCGCCACGTGCAAGGGCTCTCGCTGGCGGAAATGAACAATAGCGACGCCTGCTGCGGCTTTGGCGGAACCTTCAGCGTCAACTATCCCGAAATTTCCCTGGCCCTGGTGGACGACAAAATCGACAACATTCTCAACAGCGGCGCCGACATCGTGGTGGGCTGCGACGTCAGTTGTCTGATGAATATTCGCGGCCGCATGAGCCGACGCGGCGAAAACCTGCGGGTGCTGCACCTGGCCCAGGTGCTGGCCGGCGAGGAGCGAGCGTGAAGCTTGGCCAAGATGGCGATTATGTTGCGGCCGCCCGCGAAGGCATGGGCAACCCTTGCCTGCAGGGCAGCCTGCGCAGTTTGCAGGCCCGCTACGGCAAAGGGGCGCTGGACGTCTGGAAAACCCTGCCCGACCCCAATCTGCGCAGCCGGGTCAAGGCGCGGCGGATGCAGACCCTGGCCCATCTTGACCGGGTGCTGGAGCTGCTGAGCCAAGGCGTTGAGGCCAGGGGCGGCCAGGTGTTTTTCGCCGACAACGCAGAGGCGGCCAATGGATATATTCTCGATTTGGCAAGAAAACGCGGCGTCAAGCGGGTGGTGAAGGGCAAGTCGATGCTGTCGGCCGAGATCGGCGTTGACGCGGTGCTGGAGGCAGAGGGGATTGAGGTGGTGGAAACCGATCTCGGCGAGTTCATCGTCCAGATCGCCGGCAGTTCAGCCTCGCACATCATCGCCCCCTGCATCCACATGGATCGCCGCCAGATCGGCCGTCTCTTTGCCGACAAGCTCGGCATCCCCTACAGCGAAGATCCGCCGACCCTGACCCAGGCGGCCCGCAAAGCCCTGCGCGAAAAGCTGCTCACCGCCGACATGGGCTTGACCGGCTGCAACATCGCCTGCGCCGAAACCGGCCAGATCAGCCTGGTCTCCAACGAGGGCAACATTCGCATGGCCTCCACCATGCCAAAATTGCATGTCGCCCTGATGGGCATGGAGCGAGTCGCCGCCACCCTGGAGGATCAGCGCGAGCTGCTCCAGTTGCTCACCCAGGGCGCGGCCCTGCAGAAACTCTCCACCTACGTCAGTTTTGTCGGCGGGCCACGACGTAAAGGCGATCCGGACGGCCCCGAGGAATTCCATCTGGTGATTGTCGACAACGGCCGCTCGCGCATCCTGGCGGATCCGGAATTTCGCGAGGTGTTGGCCTGCATCCGCTGCGGCGCCTGCCTCAACATCTGCCCGGTGTATGGCCGAATCGGCGGCCACGCCTACCATTCGCCCTACAGCGGCCCCATCGGCGCGGTGGTGACGCCGCTACTGCACGGGATCAACCGTCACGCCGACCTGTGCAAAGGCGAAACCCTGTGCGGAGCCTGCCGCGACGTCTGCCCGGTGGAAAACGACCTGCCCCGGATGCTCGTGGCCCTGCGCTGCAAACTGGCCTATGGCGACCCCGGCTGGGGAGTGCGGCCGCACAATCGCTTGGAAGCCCTGGGGTTCAAAATTTGGGGCCGCATCGTGGGCCACAGCCGTTTGTATGCGGCCATGCTGACCATTGCCCGCGCCCTGCAACGCCCCTTTGTCGGGCGAAACGGGATGATTGGCCCCCTGCCCGGCTTGAAAAACGGCTGGACCGCAGGCCGCGATTTGCAACCCATGGCTGAGCAATCCTTCCGGGAACGGTGGCGCGCGCGCCAGAACAACAACCCTGCCACGGCCGACAACAGCCGGGAGACGCGGCATGGACGATAAGCGCACCGCCTTTTTGGACCGTGTCCGTATGGCCGTTCAAGACAGCGAAGAGACGCGCATTGCCTGGAGCGAATTGCTGGCCCCCTGCGACGACTCCGCCCGTTTGAACGCTTTTGCCCAGCGCGGCCCTGACGAACAACAAATTCTGCTGCAGACGCTGGTCGAACAGGCCAGCCTGCTGCACCTGCAAACCCACCTCTGCCCGACCCTCGACCAAGCAGCCCAATGCATTGCCGAAATTACCCTAACCAGCGCGACTGAATTCACCGCCGAACCGGCGCTCATCCTCCACGATCATCCCCTGCTGCGCGCCCTGCCCTTGCACGCCCAGGCGGCGATCAACCACACCCCAAGGCACTGGACCGGCAACCGCGATCCGGAAGTTCGCAACCGCACCCTGGCCGCCTCCATCGGCGTCACCGTGGCTGACTGGGCCATCGCCGAATCGGCAACCATTGTCCAGATGACCCGGCCAGGCCAGCCCCGGTCCACCTCGCTGGTTCCCTCCATCCACATCGCAGTGCTGTTGCTGTCCCATCTGACCGCCAATCTGGCCGAGGCCTACGCCTTGGTCCGCCGCGAGCAGAACTGCGACTCCTGGACGCTGATTTCCGGTCCCTCCAAGACAGCGGACATCGAGGCCGTGATGGTGCATGGGGCCCACGGTCCCAAGGCTATGCATCTGGTTGTGGTGACCGAGCCGGTTAACGATGCGCACGCTGGTTTCGCTGTTGCCAGTTGACTCCAATCCTGCTAATAAACAGGAATATTTCTCAATTCAAGCCCCCAAGGTTGCAGCTATGAACATCAGGGAACAACTGGCCATCCCCCGGCAATTGCCGCGCGAACTCAATCCAGACGAACGGCTCGACAACTTTGACGAGGTGTCCAAGGGGTTTGACGAACCAACCGCCCTGATCGAGGCGCAACGCTGTCTGCAATGCCGCAAGCCGCTCTGCGTGATGGGCTGCCCGATCGGCAACGACATCCCCCGCTTCATTGAACTGCTGCGCGAGCGCAAATTCGAGCAGGCCTACTGGACCATCCGCGAAACCAGCTCCATGCCCTCGATCTGCTCGCGGGTCTGCCCGCACGAGTTCCAGTGCGAAGGGGCCTGCATCCGGGGCAAAAAGGACGCGCCAGTGGCCATCGGCCTATTGGAACGGTTCCTCGCCGACTGGATGATCATCAACGGCAAAAACCTGTCGCCCAAGTGCGCGCCAAAAAACGGCGTCAAGGTCGCGGTCATCGGTTCCGGCCCAGCGGGCATCACCGTGGCTCACGCGCTCTCGCACAAGGGCTACAGCTGCACCGTGTTCGAATCGTTGCCGGTCTTCGGCGGCATGCTCAGCGTCGGCATTCCCAACTACCGGTTGCCGCGCAACATCATTGGCGCCGAGCTCTACGCCCTGCAGCAATGCGGGGTCAACGTCAAAACCGGAATTACCGTGGGCCAGGACCTGACCCTTTCCGAACTGCGCGATCAGGGCTACGCCTCGGTGTTCCTGGGTATCGGGGCCTACGAAAGCCGCAGATTGGGGCTGGCGGGAGAGACGGAAACCCAGGGGGTGATGTCCGGGGTCGATTACCTGGGACAGGTGCTTACCGGACGCGAAATAGCCCTGGGCGACAAGGTGGTGGTGGTGGGCGGCGGCAATGTGGCCATCGACGTGGCGCGGGTGGCTTTGCGCTCCGGCTGGAAGGAGGTGTCCATCCTCTATCGTCGCACCCGGGAGGAGATGCCGGCCTCGGCCATGGAGGTGCATCATGTGGAGGAAGAAGGCGTTGCCCTCACTTTCCTGGCCGCTCCAACCAGGATTTTGGCAACCGACGGCCGCCTGACCGGCGTTGAATGCATCCGCATGCAGCCAGGCGAACCCGACGCATCTGGCCGACGCGCGCCAACGCCCATTGAAGGCTCCCAATTCATAATCGAGGCAGACGCCCTGATTGCGGCCGTGGGCCAGAAGGTTATTCCGGTGCACGACGAAACCGTGCCGGTGGCCATCACCCCGCGCGGCACCTATGTGGTCGATCCGGTCACCCTGCAAACCAGCGTTGAATGGATCTTTGCCGGCGGCGACACCGTGCTCGGTCCGCAGACCGTGGCTAAGGCCGTCTGCCAGGGGCTGGACGCCGCTGAATCGATGCACCGCTACATGCAGGGTTTGATCTGACCCCTAGGCCCAAGAGGAGAGCCTATGTCCTCCCTACCGCCGAAAAGCTCAAAAATCCTGCGTCATTCCGCTTCTAAATCAAGCGAAGCATGATGCACAGCGCAAAACATCGCCGACGAAGGCTTGTCATATCGAACGAAGTGAGAAATCTCGAACCATAACGAAATTTCTCCTCGCTGTGCTCGTCGACAAAGCAGCGTGCTTCACTGTTGCAATGGAAATGAAATTAGCTGTAGGCCTCGCTGTAAATGCGCGTGCCTGGATAATGCTGATCAAGGATGTGGGTCATGTCATGGATCATGGCCCTGGCGCCGCAGAGGTAGAAATCGTAGAGCCCCGGTTTGATATGGCGATCAACATAGTCGGTGACATAGCCCCGATGCAGATCAAGGAGCGCTGTTCCCGGCCTGATCGCGCCGGACAGACAAGGGATGTAGCGGTTGGCCGCCAGGGTCAGTTCTCGCCGATACAACAGCCCGGACACTTCCCTCGTGCCGTGAATGAGGGTGAATCCGGTGACGCCGGCCGCGGCCATGGCGACAAAGGGCGCAATGCCCACGCCGGTGGCCACGAAATAAACCGGTCGATCCGTTGGACGGTAGATCAGGTATCCCTTGGCCTTGCTTATCCCCAGCAAGACGCCCGGCGCAAGCTCGCCCAAGGCGTTGCTGAGCGCGCCGCCGGCAACGCGTTTGATTAAAAACCGCAGCTCCGGCGTCTTCGGCGGCGAGAGGATGGTGTACTCCCGCTCTTCCCCCCCGTACGAAAGCGTAACGTGCTGGCCGGCAACAAACTGGAACCCTTCCGGACGACTGCAAATCAACTCAAAGGTCTCGCTGTTGAGCCGAACATGCCCCAGAACGGTGGTTACATGCGGGAGAGCCTCCGACCGCATTATTTCTTCCACGTCTTGTCTGCGGTCCCCAGCGCCTGATTCAGATACCGAGCCAGGACAAAGAGATAGTCGGACAAACGGTTGAGATAGACCTGGATGGCCGCCAACTCGCCGTTGCCGCCGCTGGGGGAGGCCTCGATCAATTCGGTCAACCGTCGCTCGCAGCGCCGACAGACCGTGCGCGCCACATGGGCCCAGGCGGCGACCGGTTGTCCGCCGGGCAGAATAAATTCCTTGAGCGCCGGCAGCACCTCGGAAAGGGCGTCGATGCGATTTTCCAAATCCTTGGAGACGTTGACCGGCAAGGCAGTGAGGTAGCCGGTGGCTGAGGAGTCGGGCGTGGTGGCCAACCAGGCGCCGGCGAGAAACAAATGGGATTGCATGCCTTCCAAATCGTCGCGGACAGCCTGCTCTCCTTCGGGAAGCAAGGCGGACACAACCCCCAGCATTGAATTGAGCTCGTCGAGATCGCCATACGCCTCAATGCGGATATGGTGTTTGGGCACCCGCTCGCCTGAGAAAAGGCTGGTTTTTCCTTTATCGCCGCCGCCAGTGTACACTTTCATCCGAGTACTCCTTTGTATGTTATAATTGCCAGGCATACGCCTTGTTCACGCGCCAAGGAATAAAACAGACTACAGAAAAACAACTCGCGCGTCCCGCAAACAGGACTGTTGGTGAAGACGCGGCATTGATGACAGGCGCACGCGTGTTGACGAGAGGCGCGCCAAGGGGCGCGTTGCCGGAACCACACAACAGCAGCATGATGCGTCGGCACGGATCAGAAATCGGGCCGCTCACCCTTTAAAAACGGTGTTGTACACGAAAAGCAAATTCGCGACAATATCGTATCTCACTAAATCAAAACTATTTTTCAATCATAGCCCAACATTTGGCAAAAGCAGACCAGCCCCTGACCTGCGGCATCGTGCTGCCCTGGCGCAAGCCAAAAAAATCAATTTTGAACCATTGTTAATTAACTCTCTATTTTACCGGCGATTACCTATGAATATCCATTCATTCCCAGTTCATCTATTTTTTTTTGCTGTTGACAAAAAGGCTAATCTCAAATAGGAAAACGCTAACTTTTAGTTAATTAGTTTTAGCTTGTTATTGGTTTTTCTCAGTCGGACCTGGGTGACGATTTCCCTGGAAATTGTTTTTTACATTTTTTTGCCTGCGTCATTGTCGCCCACGGCGTAGGGTTGAAAGCAAGAAAGAGGTAGTAAAGAAAAGAAATTCAGCTAAGGTCGTTTTCAGGGCAGCATCAGAAAGCGGCTTGTTTTTCCCTTGCAATAACTTCTCCGCCAACGCTCCGCATGGTCTGGCGGGAAGAGCAAATCATCTGTACATATCCCGATTTGGTCGGGGTAGAACCATTTGAGGAAAATTGGCTCAATATATGGCGGAAACAACATTCATAGCTGCAGCATATCGGTGTCGATCGAGTCGAAAAAAAGGCCGGCGAAACTACTCAAGATAATTGAGTTGTTTCCCGGTCTTTTTTTTGTATAGGGGGATCCCGGACGGCCACATGGTGGCTGCTGGGCAACAAAAACGCTTGATAAACAGGAAGAGGTAGCAAATTGGAAAATAGCGCTAAAATGTTCTGGACAGGTTTATCACCCGATGAAGCGAGGGAAGCGCTTGTCAACAAAGACAAGTCCATGAAAGATAAACGGATGACCTTGAAAGAGGCCGTTTCCCGCTTTGTCAAGAATGGGGACAACGTCGGCATCGGCGGGTTCGTCAACGTTCGTCAGCCTGTCGCCATTTGTCACGAAATGATCCGCCAAGGTTTCAAAGATCTTACCCTCTCCTTTCAATCAGCAGGTATGGCTCCGGAGCTTCTCGCCGGCGCTATGATTGCAAATCCCGACAAATTCTCCATCAAGAGAGTGGAGCTGGCCTACTGGGGGCATGAAGCCTTTGGTTTGTCCCCGGCGTGGCGCTACTTGGCCGAGCGTGGTTTGATTGAATTTGAGGACTGGAGCAACTACAACATGTCGGCTCGTTTCAAAGCCGGCGCCATGGGACTGCCTTTCATTCCCACCCGCGGTCCGCTGGGCGGCGACATTAAAAACACCAGCCGCACCAAAATCATGGATTGTCCGTTCACCGGACGACCGATCGCCCTCTTGCCGGCGAGCAATCCCAACGTGGCGCTCATCCACGTGCAGGCCGCCGACATGTACGGCAACTGCATCATCCGCGGCACCGACGCCACCTGCGCTGAAATCGCCATGGCCTCCGCGCACACCATCGTCACCTGCGAGCAACTGGTCTCCCACGATCTGCTGACCAGCAATCCGAAGGACATCATGATACCCTTCCCGGCTGTCGACGCCGTCATCCAGGTTCCCTACGGCGCCTATCCGGGCGCCTGCCGTCGGCACTACTGGTTCAACGGCGACCACGTCCGCCAGCTCCTGGGCTGCATTGCACCGATGTGCAAGGGCGGCGCCCCTGACGCACTGAAAGCCTACTACGACGAAAATATCTACGGAGTCGAGTCATTTGAGGACTATATTGCAAAGATCGGAGTGAAGCAACTGCTGGCGGACAAGGCGGCCGAGGCTGTGCATTGCGAGCGTCTCGTCTGATTCCAAGACGAGAACATCTTTACTGTATTGATCTCTCTCGAAACCCAAAGATAAGGAGTCAACATGACAGTTTCAACGGATTACACCGCCCAGGAAATTATCGTTGTGGCGGGAGCAAAAGTATTGGAAGACAATAAAATAGTCTTTGTCGGGACCGGCCTGCCCATGGTCGCTTCCCTTTTGGCCTCACGGACCCACGCCCCCGGACTGATTCCGGTTTTCGAGGCCGGCGCCGTTGGCCCCCCTCTGAAGCATGGTCTGCCGGTTTCAGTCGGCGACTCCCGCACCTTTACCGGCGCTTCCTACGTTAAAGGACTGAACGGCGCATTTGAACTCACCCAGCGCGGTTTTGCCGATTTCGGCTTCATCGGCGGCGCCGAGGTGGATATGTACGGCAACCTCAACTCCACCATGATGGGCGATTTCCCGGCTGGTTATCAAAAACCGAAAGTGCGCCTGCCGGGTTCCGGCGGCGCAAGCGACATGGCGGCTTCCTGCGAGCGAACCATTCTTATCGTTCCCCACGACAAGAAGAAGTTCAACGAGAAGCTGTCCTACGTCACCAGCCCCGGCCATCTCGACGGCAGCCCCAATGCACGCTACAATGCAGGCATGCAGGGCAAAGGACCGTACCGTCTCATTACCACCAAAGGCATCTTCGATTTTGAAGAGAAAACCAAAAGAATGCGCTTGATTCAAATGTTCCCCGGCGAAACCGTGGAAAGCATTCAAGCCGCAACCGGTTTCGAGCTGTTGATCGCGGACAACGTAACCGAATTCCCAGCTCCGACGGTGGAGGAAGTGCGTTTGATCCGTGAGGAAATCGATCCGAACGGCGTCTTTGTCAAACGCGCGGCAAAATAAGCAGGCAATATTTTCGACAGTGCCGCAATCGGCGGCACTGTCGTTTTCACGTTTTTTTATGCAGCACATTTGCAACTGTTGAGATTCGAACCATCGGCAAAACATTGCGCCAAATGCAGCATCAAAAGCAAAAGCGCGTTTTTTTAGCGCAAAAATTATTTAAAATACCCTGATGTCCATTGGTTGTCGACCAATGGGCATACTTTATGTTGAGCACAGCCGGGTCTTCCCGGCCCTCCTGTTCCCAACGCTACCTTGCACACCAACACATATCCGGCAATATTTGACGGAAAGGAGCTGACAGTATGAAAATTCTCAAAATCGATCACCTCGGCCTCGCAGTAAACAGCATGGAAGAAGGCAAAAAATTCTGGTCAGATGTTATGGGCCTGAAAGTCGAGGGGTCGGAAACCGTTGAAGAGCAAAAAGTAACCACCGCCTTTTTGCCGGTTGGCGACAGCGAAGTCGAGTTACTCATTTCCACCTCTCCTGACGGACCTATCGCCAAGTTCATCGAGAAAAACGGCGGCAAGGGCGGCTTTCAGCATGTGGCCTTCCGGGTGGAGAACATCGAAGCGGCGCTGGCCGAATTGAAGGAAAAAGGCGTGGCCCTGATTGACCAGACTCCGCGCATCGGCGCCGGCGGCGCTAAAATCGCCTTCCTCCATCCCAAAGCAACAGGCGGCGTGCTGGTGGAGATTTCCGAGCGGAGCTGAAATGAAAAAACACCTTCAGGTTTTCGCGGCAACGACGACCTGAAGGTGCTCAAGACTCTGGCTCCAGCAACAAGCTTGGCCAATTGCGCCCAGCGTTGTTGCTGGACCGGTGTGTTTTAAATTCCAATGGGGGATATTCCCCCGAGCTAACTACAAGGAGTAAGTGACATGGCAACTGGATATGAGCAATGGTTTGAAATGGCTTCCAAGCAGATGAAGGGCAAAACCCCTGACAGTCTGAATTGGAAATCCCCCGAAGGCATTACCGTTAAACCGCTGTATTGCGAAGACGACATCAAGGGCTTGCCCACCGTCGGCACCTTTCCCGGCATGGCTCCCTACACCCGCGGACCGATGGCCACCATGTATGCCGGTCGCCCCTGGACCATCCGTCAGTACGCCGGCTTCTCCACCGCCAAGGCCTCTAACGAATTTTACCGCAAGAACCTGGCCGCCGGCCAGAAAGGTCTGTCCGTTGCTTTCAGCCTCTCCACCCATCGCGGATACGATTCCGACAACCCACGCGTTTCCGGCGACATCGGCAAGGCCGGCGTTGCTATTGACTCGATTGAGGATATGAAGATCCTCTTCGACGGCATCCCGCTGGACAAGATGTCTGTTTCCATGACCATGAACGGCGCGGTTATCCCGATTCTGGCCATGTGGATCGCCACCGCCGAAGAGCAGGGCGTCAAGCAGGAGCAACTTGAGGGCACCATCCAGAACGACATCCTCAAAGAGTACCTGACCCGGAACACCTACATCTATCCGCCCGAGCCTTCCATGCGGATCGTGTCCGACATTATGGCGTATGCTTCCAAAAATATGCCGAAATACAACACCATCTCGATCAGCGGCTACCACATCATGGAAGCCGGCGCCGACTCCGTGCTTCAGACCGCCTTCACCCTGGCGGACGGCGTCGAGTATGTTCGCGCCGCCATCCGTTCCGGCATGGACATCGACACCTTTGCCCCGCGTCTGTCCTTCTTCTTCGGCATCGGCATGAATTTCTTCATGGAAATCGCCATGCTGCGCGCCGCCCGCTTCCTGTGGCACCGGTTGATGCAGCAGTTCAACCCCAAAAACGCCAAATCTTCGATGCTGCGCACCCATTGCCAGACCTCTGGTTGGTCGCTCACCGAGCAGGATCCGTACAACAACGTTATCCGCACCACCCTTGAGGCCATGTCCGCTGTTCTTGGCGGCACCCAGTCTCTGCACACCAACTCCTTTGACGAGGCTGTTTGCCTGCCGACCGAGCTTTCCGCCCGCATCGCCCGCAACACCCAGATCATCATCCAGGAAGAGTCCCAGGTCTGCAAGGTTGCCGATCCGTTGGGCGGTTCCTACTACATTGAGTACCTGACCAACCAGATTGTTGAAGGCGCTCAGAAGATCATCGACGAGATCGAAGAGTTGGGCGGCATGGCCAAAGCTATTGCTTCCGGCATGCCGAAACTACGCATCGAAGAGTCTGCCGCCCGTCGTCAGGCCCGCATCGATCAGGGCAAGGATGTTATCGTTGGCGTCAACAAGTACCGTCTCGCCGACGAAAAAATGGATTTCGACATCCTCGAAGTTCCGGATTCAGTTCGTCTTGAGCAGATCGACCGCATCAACGACACCAAGAAAAACCGTGACAGCGCCAAATGTCAGGCATGCCTGGAAGCCGTAACCAAGGCTGCCGCAGGCGACGGCAACCTCCTGGAAGTTGCCATCGCAGCCGCTAAGGCCAGAGCAACCGTAGGAGAAATTTCTGACGCCATGGAAAAAGTGTTTGGACGTTTTGTCGCCACCACCCAGTGTGTATCCGGCGCCTACTCTTCTGAGTACAGTGAAGCCAGCAGTGACGCCGCTCAGGTTATCGAAGGATTGCGCAAGCGCACCGCCGACTTCCTGTCCAAGACCGGTCGTCGTCCGCGTATCCTTGTCACCAAAATGGGACAGGACGGTCATGACCGCGGCATCAAAGTCGTTGCTTCTTCTTATGCCGACCTTGGCTTTGACGTCGACATCAGCCCGATGTTCCAGACCCCGGAAGAAGCCGCCAAAATGGCGATCGAGAATGACGTTCACATCGTTGGCGCTTCCAGTCTGGCCGCTGGTCACAAGACCCTGGTGCCGGAACTCATCGGTAAACTGAAAGACAAAGGCGCCGGCGAGATCATGGTCGTTGCCGGCGGCGTTATTCCGCCCAACGATTATCAATTCCTCTATGACGCAGGCTGCAAGGGCATCTTCGGACCGGGAACCCCGATCACCGAATCCGCAGGCAAAGTCATGGATATGCTTGAGGCGCAATATTGTAAATAACAGCTCCACATAACGGCAACACTGCAAACGGACGGGCTAAAATCCGTCCGTTTGCATGTTCGCATGAAAAAACCTCCACCAAAGGCCAGACATGCATAAAGATCCCAGTTATTACATCCAGGGCGTTATGGATAGCAATCGCCTGATGCTCGCCCGCACCATTACCTTGGTTGAAAGCATCCTTTCCACGCATCAGGAGATCGCCAAACATGTCATCAATGAATTGCTCCCCCATACGGGCAAAGCGGTACGCTTAGGCATCACCGGCGTGCCCGGCGCCGGCAAGAGCACTTTTATTGAGAGTTTTGGCACCATGCTCACTGGGCTGGGACATCGGGTTGCGGTTCTGGCCATCGACCCAAGCAGCACCCGCAGCGGCGGCTCTATTTTAGGCGACAAAACCCGAATGGAAAAATTGGCGGTCAACGATTTGGCCTTTATCCGCCCTTCCCCTTCCGGCGGCAGCCTGGGAGGCGTTGCCCGTAAAACCCGCGAGACCATGCTGGTTTGCGAAGCGGCCGGATTCGACGTCATCATTGTTGAAACCGTCGGCGTCGGTCAATCCGAAACCACGGTTGCCTCCATGGTCGATTTCTTTCTCGTCTTGCAGATTTCCGGCGCAGGCGACGAATTGCAGGGCATTAAAAAAGGCGTGCTGGAAGTCGCGGACGCCATTGTGGTCAACAAAGCCGACGGCGACAACGTCAACCGAGCCAAACTCGCCAAAAAACAATATGAAACCGCGCTTCACCTTGTCACCCCCTCCTCGCCCAACTGGTCGGTGCCGGTCATGACCTGCAGTGCCCTGGAACAGCGGGGGCTCATGGAGGTCTGGGAGACCATCATGAGTCACAAAGAAATCATGACGGCCTCCGGCGAACTGGAAAAGAAACGCCAGGATCAGGCCATGTCGTGGATGTGGTTTCTGGTCAACGAAGGGTTGGAACGCTGGTTCTATCAGCATCCTGAAATTCAAAAACTCTTGCCTGGAATCAAACACGACGTCGAAGTCGGCAAGATCGCGCCCACCCGGGCCGCCGACGATCTGGTCTCCATTTTGGGCAAGGATCTTCTGCTGTAAACGCACGCGCATACCGCGTCCCTGACTGTACAACCTCTTCTCGTCCGAATTTTCTCGCCTCCCCTGTCCGCTTACTCGGCAGCGGAGGCGGTTTTGTTTTAGGCTCAACCTGTGTCGCTGCCAGACCGGCGCACCGGCTCAAACGTTAGCAATTCCCTGTGCTCAAGGGTTGTTGCAGCCCCTTGCCGGCTTGATCGCATCACCTTTTTCATTGATTAATACAATCGATGCTATATATAAAGGCGATAGGACTGGTTGAGTTGGCTGGCGCCGACCGCGGGCTTCAACCCCGTTGAGCTGCCTGTGAAAGGGGAGCTGTTTGGTTCGATTCCGAAACCAGTCTCCATGAGCATTTTCCCTTCTGGCGCATTTCCTCTCTCCTCTCCCACATCCAGAACATCCAATAAAAAAGCCGGTCGTCTCTGCAGACGACCGGCTTTTATTCGTTGCAGTCAGTGCGTGCAACCTCAGCCCTCTCCCTCCGCAACCAATCGGTAGCATGGATTGTAGGCGCTGGTCGGCAGTTTCATCCGCTTCTGTTCGACAAAGGCGTTGAGCAGGACGTCGAGCGGCTGCATAATGCGCGCGTCCCCGAACAGTTCAAAGAGACCTTCTTCCTCAATGGCGCGGATGCCGGCCTCTTTGACGTTGCCGGCCACTATCCCGGAAAAGGCTCGACGCAGGTTCGAGGCCAGCAGATGGGGAGCCTGATTTTTGTGCAGATCCAAGGCGCGCATGTTTTCGTGGCGAGGGACGAAAGGGCGCTGCAGGCTGAGGTCGATGTTGAGCATCCAGTTGAAATAATAGGCGTCGTCGGTTTTGAGCCGGAATTGGCGGACCTTGTCCACCCCCTCCAGAGTCTTTCTGGCCACCGCCTCGGGATCGTTGATGATGATCCGGTACAGTTGCCGGGTCGCCGGCCCCAGGGTCTCGGTGATGAAATGGTCGATCTGCTCGAAATAGCCAGCCGCGCTCGCCGGGCCGGTGAAAATCAGCGGCAGAGGGATGCGCGAATTTTCCGGATCAAGCAATATGCTGAGGATATAGAGAATTTCTTCGGCGGTGCCGACGCCGCCGGGAAAAACAATCACCGCATGGCCGACGCGGACAAAGGCCTCCAGCCGTTTTTCAATGTCCGGCATGATCACCAAATCGTTGACGATCGGGTTGGGCGATTCCGAAGCGATGATGCCGGGCTCGGTAATGCCCAGATACTGTCCGGTGTACATCCGCTGTTTGGCGTGGCCGATGGTGGCGCCCTTCATTGGCCCTTTCATCGCCCCGGGCCCGCAGCCGGTGCAGATGTCAAGCCCCCGCAAGCCCAACTGGTAGCCGACCTCCTTGCTGTAATCGTATTCGGCAGGCGTTATCGAGTGCCCGCCCCAGCAGACCACCAGGCGTGGGTTGGTGCGCGGTCGCATGATGCCGGCGTTGCGCAGGATATGGAACACAGCGTTGGTGATGCCGTCCGTGGTCTGCAGATCAAAACGCGGGTTGTTGTTAATCGTGTCGTCGACGTAAACGATGTCGCGCAGCACCGCAAACAGATGTTCGTTGATGCCCCGAATCATCTTGCCGTCGACAAAGGCGGTGGCCGGGGCGTTGCGTAGGTCAAGCTTGATGCCGCGCTCCTCCTGGATCACCCGAATGTCGAAATCCTTGTAACGCTCAAGCAGTTCGCGCCCGTCGTCGAGATAGCCGCCGTAGTTGAGCACCGCGAGCGAAGAGTTGCGAAAAAGCGGATAGAGCTCGCCCCGGCTGGCGTTGAGCAATTTGCCCACTTCCAGCCGGGACATCACGTCCAGGCTGCCGTTGGGGCTGATGCGGGCGTCGATCACGTCATGCTGCATGCGGTCATTCCTTCCATTAATCAGTAAAAATGCGTCGGTTGAGCGAAGCGCGAACCGATGCACCATTGCAAAGGCGTCTTCGCTCGTTTGCCAGACTTTGAGCCGGGCGGATTCAATTCGGCATTATTTGGCGAGCGTTACGATTTCATGACGCTGTCGTCGTTTGCCGCCGAGGGGCCGTCTCACTCAAACACTCCCCGACCTTTTGCCGCACCAAATCCTTGAGGGATTCGTAGGTGTGATCGTGCGGAAAGACAGGCGGCTGGAATCGCACCGATATCCGCCGGAACGGGCGGGGCAGGATCGAGCCGGCGGGCAGGGCCTCGAAGGCGCCGCGGATGGCCACTGGCACCACCGGCACGTTGAGTTCCTTGCTGAGGATGGCAAAGGTTTTCTTGAACTCGCCCACCGCGCCGTCGGGCGTCCGGGTGCCTTCCGGAAAGATGATGACGTTCCTGCCGCTTGCCAGCAGGGTGGCGACCCGCTGGATCGACTCCCGCACGTCGGCGTTGATGTCCATGATCACCACATTGTTGCGGTCGGCGAGAAACCGCAGCCAGCGATTTTGCAGGTGCTTGGCCTTGGCGTAGAAGCAGGTGCGTTGCATCAGATCATTTTTCAGCCCGGCGGCGACCAACAGGCCGTCGATAAAACTCTGGTGGTTCGGAGCCAGGATGCAGGGCGTGTCCGGGATGTTTTCACGGCCTTCGGTGCGAAAACGAAAATAACACCGCAAGAGAACACGGCTGGCGTTTTTGATCAGGTTGATGGTGAACCAGGCGCGCGGCAGGCCGCTGTCGACCCGCTCCCGCAGGATGTCGCGCCAGTTGATCAACTCCACCGCAATCCGCTCTTTGCGCTCGCTGATGAAGGCGCTCAGTTGACGCAGCGTCGGAATGTGCATCAGTTTATCCTCGGCGATCTCGACGCCAAAAGTTTTCTTGATGAACACCAGCAGGCTGACCTTGTCCAGGCTGTCGAGGGCCGCGTCGATCTCCAGATGATCGTCTGGGGCAATGGTCCGGGCGGTGTGGTTTTCCAGGAACTGGCGAAGGATTTGATATTCCTCGCCGCTCGGATGCTCGCACTCTGCCTTGCGTTGCTCCCGGGCCGCAACCAGACCCGGCAGCCGGAAGCGTTTGAGCTTCGACAACCGGGTGCGGGGCAGCTCGCTCTCCACCAGGGTGAAATGGTGGAGCCGCTTGGCCGGCGACGCACTTTGGTTGTAGCGGTCGATCACCTGCCAGCGGAAATACTCGTCCATCCGGGCGACGCCCTTTTCGCGGATCAGAGCCAGATTGGGGCGGATCACGGCCTGGAGAACGTCGTCATTGAGAAAAACGCCGACCTCGGCAATGGCCCCGTACTTTGCTTCCAGTTCCTGCTCGATCAAGGCCGGATTGATGTTTTTGCCGTTGGCCAGCACAATGATCTCTTTCTTGCGGCCGGTGATGAACAATCGCCCTTTCTCGTCGAGACGACCCAGGTCGCCGGTGTAGAGCCAACCATCCCGGAGCACCTCGGCGGTCTCCTCGGGTCGGTTCCAGTAGCCCTGCATGATGTTTGCGCCGGCCGCAACAATCTCGCCGTCGCGAATTGCAACAGTGGTGCAACTCATGGCCGTGCCTGCCGAACCGATTAGCACCTGCCCAGGTCGGGTAAAGGCGATCATCGGCGCAGCCTCGGTCATGCCGTAGCCCTCCAGAATCTCAAACCCCAGGGTGGTGAACCGCCGCCCCACCACCGGATCCAGGGCAGCCCCGCCGCTGACCAGAAATTTGAGACAGCCGCCGAATTTCTGATGCACCGAGCGAAACAGCACCTTGGACAACTGCGGCGAGTTCGCCTGTTCCGCCAGTCGGAACAACAGGGTTGCGATCCTGCTGGCCGCGATCTTGTTCTGGATCGACTGCATGATCAGGCTGTAGAGCCGGGGCACGCCGATAAGGATGGTGATCTTGTTGCGCTGCAGGGTGCGGACAATGTCCTCGGCCAGCAGCGAGGGCGACAAGGCCACCGTGGCCCCAATCTGAAAGGGGATCACCAGGGTGCCCAATAACGGAAAGATGTGATGCAGGGGCAGGAGCATCAGCACCCGCTCGTCTGGGCCGTAAATCGGCGCGCCGACGGTGACCGCCTCGACGTTTGCCAGCAGGTTTGCAAAGGAGAGCATCACCCCTTTGGGCGTGCCGGTGGTGCCGGAGGTGTAGATCAGAAGGGCCGTTGCCTGGGGATCGGCGGCGGCAACCGGTTCCGTCGAAGGTTCCGCCTCAGCCGGCATGGACTCAAACACCAGCAATTGCGGCACATAATCAAGCCCGGCCAAGGCCTCTTCCAGCACTGGTTTGCGCTCCAGGGAACAAAACAGCGTTGTCGGCCGACAATCGTTGAGAATAAACGCAACCTCAGCGGCCGTGGCCTGGAAATCCACCGGAACCACGGCCGCGCCGGCAATCCAGGCGGCGTACAGGGCATGGATCCATTCGGCGCGATTCTCTGAAAAAATCAGCACCCGTTGCAAGCCGGCGGGGAGACGTCGGGCATAGCTGTGGGCCATGGCCAGCAGTTGGGCGTAGGTGTAGCTTTGATCGGGCAGAATCAAGGCGGTTTTGTTGTGATCGGCAAGAAGCATAGGGGCTGACGTGGTTAAGGGGTTGAGGGAAAAACATTCGAGACGGACCGGTGGCTCCTGCCTTGAATCCAGGTTGGGCGGCAATCAATCGCTGATTTTAACAATGGCCCGCCCCCGGCTTTTCCCCTGGAGGAGGAGACCAATGCGCTCGTCCAGGGCTTCGAGATTGGGCAACTCGGTGGTGATGGTTTCCAGATGTTCCAGCTTCCAGGCGTCGGCCAGTTTCTCCCAGACCCGCAGGCGAAGCGGGGTCGGACAATTCACCGAATCAATGCCCAACAGGCTGACGCCGTTGAGGATAAAGGGGTAGATCGAGGTGTGCAGCTCGCCGGAAGTCACATTGCCGCAACAGGTGACTGTGCCGCCGTAGCGTGTGGTTTTAATGGCCGTGGCCAGGATGTTGCCGCCCACCGTATCGACCACTCCAGCCCAGCGCGGCTTGAGCATGGGCCGTCCGCTTTGGTCGTCGGCATCGGCGGCGGCAATGATTTCTTGGGCGCCGATCTGGTGCAAATACGGCGCTTCGCCCGGCTTGGTGGTAACTGCAGCCACAGCAAAACCCGCCTTGGCCAGAATGGCCACCGCGATGGAGCCAACGCCGCCGGTGGCCCCGGTCACCAGCACCGGTCCCTGATCCGGGGCAACGCCGCTCTCAAGCAACCGACAGCAGGAAAGCGCGGCGGTAAATCCGGCGGTGCCGTAGATCATGCTCTCGCGCAGGCTCAGATTCGCAGGCAACGGAACCACCCAGGCGGCCGGAACCCGAATATATTCGGCATAGCCGCCGCTGGTGTTCATCCCCAAATCAAAACCGGTCACCAGCACCTGGTCGCCCGGTTGACAGGCTGGCTCGCTGCTGTCAACCACAACGCCGGCCGCGTCGATGCCGGGGGTGTGCGGATATTTCCGGGTCACGCCCTTGTTGCCCGAGGCGGACAGAGCGTCCTTGTAATTGAGCGAAGAATAGCGCACCTGGATCAGCACCTGGCCTTCGGGCAAATCACGGACACGCCTTTCGCCAATCCTGCGAACAAAGTGTTTGTCGGCGGTTTCTTCGACAATCATGGCCTTAAATGCAATGTCATCCATGTCTTCCTCCTGAAAGTGGTCGCAACGGGGCAAGAGCTGACGAATAATTGGCCCAGTATACGGGGTTTCCCCTTGCCGTTCAAGGCGTTCCAGCGCTGTGCCCCGGTTTGATCGATCAACGCGCGTTTGTTCCTGCAGACAGGGGAAACAGGTGTTGCTTTCGCTGTGGCGGATGGTAAGAAGGAAAAGATCACGAGTGGAAAGCCCTCGTTTCCCGACCGCGTCCCTCCCCTCAACCCGTTCTTTCCTTGAGAGGATTCTGTCTGTTCCATGCTGAACCGCATCCTCGTCACCGTGATGCTCTCGGTGTTTATTGCCCTCCTCGGCGTCGGCGTCATCATTCCGGTGTTGCCGCTGCTGGCCACAAAATTGGGGGCCTCCGGCTTCTCGCTAGGCCTGATTACCGCCGCCTTTTCCCTCAGCCGCGGCCTGTTGCAACCGATAGTGGGCAGCCTTTCCGACCGCTGGGGACGCAAGGGGTTTCTCGTCGCCGGCCTGTTTATCTACGGCTTGGTCGGCTTGCTGATCCCCAACGCCAACAACGTGGCGCAGCTGATCTGCATCCGCCTCTTCCAGGGCGTGGGCGCGGCAATGATCGTGCCGGTGGCCATGGCCTACGCCAGCTTCCTCGCCCCGGTCGGCCAAGAAGGCCGTTATATGGGGACGATCAACATCGCCATCTTCTGCGGCATCGGCTGCGGGCCGGTGATCGGCGGCCTTTTTTCTGACCTCTGGGGCCTGTCCTCGGTGTTCTCGATCATGGCCGCGCTCTGTTTTTTCGCCTTCCTGCTGGTGCTGTTGGTCATGCCCGCCTGCTGCCCCATGGATCGACGCCAACAGGTCGGATTGTGGGTCAACATCCGCTCGATGCTGCGCCGGCGGCGAACCGTGGGCATTCTCGTCGCCCGCTTTGCCACGGTGCTGATGATGGTGCCGACCATGGCCTTCCTGCCGGTGATGATGGCCGAATGGCCGGGCAGCAGCGGCCTGCAGACCGGTGTGGTCATCGCCGGCCGCACCCTGGTCAACGCCCTGCTCCAGTACCCTTTTGGCAAACTGGCGGACCGCTGCGACAAGGTGCGGTTGATGCTTGTCGGCTGCATCTGCATGAGCGTTGCGCTCATGCTCATTCCCTCGGCCGCAAGCTTTGCCGCCATGGTCGGCGTCTATCTGTTTCTCGGTTTGGGCGAAGCCGTGCTCTGGCCCGTGCTGGGCGCCTATGCCGCAGAAGAGGGCCGCGCTCATTTTGGCCACGGCGCCATGATGGGCGTGTTCAACCTGGCGATGAGCGCCGGCGTCTTCACCGGGGCCATGCTTGCCGGTCTCAGCATGGACTCTTTCGGCATTCGCCAGGCTTTTGCCGGCACCGCCGTCGCCCTGTTGGCGTTGACCGCGCTTGCCGCTGTTTTGATCCGCGCCGGCGAGGCGGCTGGTGAATGCAACGCCACTCAACCGCAGCCCCATACCTCCGTTTAATCAGTTAAATTTGTTGATAATACAACTTTTTCCCCCTATCGATCACTTGACGGGATTCGTTATTCTGGTTATTAGTTGCAGTTTAACGCAACTGCGAGAGTGGCGAAATTGGTAGACGCACTGGCCTTAGGAGCCAGCGGGCCTGGCTCATGGGGGTTCGACTCCCCCCTCTCGCACCATCCCTCCTTGGCATATCAAGCACAGCGCGCGGACGGAGACGAAAAGCGGGCTAACAATAACTACGCCGTCGGGGTCACAGCCGCGGCAACACGAACCAAAAGGAACCGCAGTCCATGGAAATCGTCGTCGAAAATCTCTCAGACCTGACAAGAAAACTGACCATTACCCTCTCCAAGGAAACCGTTGGCCCGGCCCTTGACAAGGCCTTTGCCAAGATCAACAAAGAGGTCAAACTGAAAGGGTTTCGCCGCGGCAAAATTCCGCAAAGCGTCCTGGTGAAGAATTTTGGGGAGCAGGTGCAGGCTGAGGTTGGCGAAAAGCTGGTGCAGGACTCTTATTTCGACGCCGTCGAGAAAGAGAAGCTCGAGCCGGTGGTGCACCCTGAAATCACCGAGCATTCCTTCCCCGAAAACGGCACGTTTGTCTACGTGGCGCTGGTCGACATCAAGCCGCAGTTTGACTTGACCGCCTACAAGGGACTCGAGGTGGAACGACCGGTGTCCACGGTCAGCGAAGAGGAAATCAACAAGGAAATCGACCTGCTGCAACGGCATCAGGCTGTTTTGCAGACTGCGGACGCGGATCACGGCATTGCCATGGACGATGTGGCCATCGTTGATTTCCAAGGATTCCACGACGGCAAGGCCATGAAAGAGGTCCAGAACCAGAACTTCAGCGTCGACATCGGCATGCACCGGTTGGGCAAGGATTTTGAAGAAAAACTTCTTGGCCTGAAAAAAGGCGACAAAACCCTCTACGAGATCACCTTTCCCGCCGATTATCCCAACCCCATGCTGGCCGGCAAGAACGTCGAATTCAAGGTGGACATCAAGGACGTCAAGGTGCGCATCAAACCGGAACTTGACGACGAGTTCGCCAAGGACATCAAGCCTGAACTGACCAGCCTGGAGGATCTTAAGCAGGACATCCGCACCCGTCTGCAGAAGACCAAGGACGACGCCCTCAAAGGCGACATCGACGACAAGCTGATGCACAAACTGATCGAGCTTAACCCCTTTGAGGTGCCGCAGCGTCTGGTGAATTACGAGATCCAGGAGATGCTCAAGCAGACCGAGGAAAACCTCAAACGCAGCGGCCTTACCTTTGAATCCGCAGGCATCAATCTTGACGACTTGGTCAACAAGAACAAGGAAGTGGCGGAAAAAAGGGTCAAGGGCGATTTTCTGCTGAAAAAAATCGCCGAGATCGAGGAAATCAAGATTGCCGACGAAGATATCCAGCGCGGCTATCAGCGCATTGCCGATCAGTATCGAATGACCCTTGACGAGGTGAAAAAGTATTTCAAGCGCCGCGAGGAAATTCTGCCGTTCATGAATGAACTGCACAATGAGAAGGTTCTTAATTTCCTGCGCGAGCAAGCCAACTTTACCGACGCGGCCCCGACCGAGCCTTCGCAGGCCGAGGCCTGATCGCCGCCGCCCATTGCACTTACCCGGCGGCGGGCTCGCAAGCCCGCCGCCACGACGTGGTTTTCACGTGTTTTTCGGAGAAAAAAGCATGAATTTGGTCCCCATGGTTGTTGAACAGAGTCCGCGCGGCGAGCGGGCTTTTGATATCTATTCCCGACTGCTGAAAGAGCGGATTATTTTCCTCGGCTCCCAGGTCAACGACGACGTAGCCAGCGTGGTCGTCGCCCAGCTGCTGTTTCTCGAAGCCGACGACCCCGACAAGGACATCACCTTTTACATCAACTCCCCGGGGGGATCGGTGACCGCCGGCATGGCCATCTACGACACCATGCAGTACATCCGTTGCGACGTGGCCACGCTGTGCATGGGGCAAGCGGCCTCCATGGGCGCCCTGTTGCTGGCCAGCGGCGCCGCCGGCAAACGATTCGCCCTGCCCAACTCGCGCATCATGATTCATCAACCCATGGGCGGCTACCAGGGGCAGGCAACGGACATCGACATCCACGCCCGCGAGATCCTGCGGATGCGGCACGATCTCAACACCATTCTGTCCTTGCATACCGGCAAATCATTAAAAAAGGTCCAGGCCGACACCGAGCGCGACAATTTCATGAGCGCCGCCGAGGCGTGCCAGTACGGCATTATCGATAAAGTCTTGACCAGCCGCGGGGAACTGGACGGGGAGAAGTAACGGTGAGCAACGATTTTCAAGACGAGCACAATATTGCCTGCGTCTGTTCGTTCTGCGGCAAAGGTCAGGAAGAGGTCGGCAAGCTGATTGCCGGCCCCAATGTCTACATCTGCGACGAATGCATCGGGCTGTGCAACGAAATCATGACCGATTCCTCCGAGGATGAGACCGCCCAGGCCGACTTTGGCGTCAAGCAGGTGCTCAAACCCAAGGAGATCAAGGCCTACCTCGACCAGTACGTGATCGGTCAGGAGCACGCCAAACGCATCCTTTCGGTGGCGGTGCACAACCACTACAAACGGATCAATGTGCCGCCCGCCGCAACCGACGAGGTCGAGCTGCAGAAGTCGAACATCATCCTGATTGGCCCGACCGGCAGCGGCAAGACCCTGGTGGCCCAGACCCTGGCCAAACTGCTTAATGTGCCGTTCACCATTGCCGACGCCACCACCCTTACCGAGGCCGGCTATGTGGGCGAGGATGTGGAAAACATCCTGGTCAGCCTGCTGCAGGCCGCCGATTACGACATTGAAAAGGCCCAACGCGGGATCATTTACATCGACGAGATCGACAAAATTGCCCGCAAATCCGACTCCGCCTCGCTGACCCGCGACGTCTCCGGCGAAGGGGTGCAACAGGCCCTGCTTAAAATCATCGAGGGCACCATGGCCTCGGTGCCGCCCAAGGGCGGCCGCAAGCATCCTCAGCAGGAATTGGTGCGGATCGACACCACCAATATCCTCTTTATCGTCGGCGGGGCCTTTGTCGGCCTGGACAACGTGATCAAGCGACGGACCGGCACCCAGGCCATGGGCTTTGGCGCCAAGGTGGTCAGCCAAAAAGAACGAACCATCGGCGAGGTCCTGGCTTCGATCCAGCCCGGCGATCTGCTCAAGTTCGGCCTCATTCCTGAGCTTGTCGGTCGCCTGCCGGTGATCGCCACCATGGAGGAACTGGTCGAGGAAGATCTGATTCGCATCCTTAAGGAACCAAAAAACGCCCTGAGCAAACAGTATGAAAAACTGTTTGGCTACGAAGGAGTCACCCTGCGGTTCACCGAAGGCGCGTTTAAAGCCATTGCCCAGAAGGCCTTGGCCCGCAAATCCGGGGCCCGCGGTCTGCGGTCGGTGATGGAGGAATGCATGCTCGACGTCATGTACGAACTGCCCTCGGACGAACTGGCCACCGAATGCGTCATCAACGAGCAGGTCGTCACCCTTGGCGAGTATCCGGTCATTCTCTACGACAACGCTGAAACGAAAAAACTCGCCTAAGATGCGCCTATGAGTGACCTGACTGCCGAAACCTATCCGTTAATGCCACTCCGGGACATTGTTCTGTTCCCTGGCATGGTGGCCCCCCTTGTGGTTGGCCGCAAAAAATCGATCATGGCCCTTGAATCGGCCATGGAAAACCGTTCCCTCATCTTTCTCGTCACCCAGAAGGACGCCCGGGTCGATGAGCCTGAACAGGACCACCTGTATTCGCTGGGAACGCTGGCCACGGTGATGCAGTTGCTGCGTCTGCCCGACGGCACCATCAAAGCTCTAGTCGAAGGCAAGCGCCGGGCCATAATCGTCGGCGCCTTTGAAGGCGGCGCGGCAGACTCTTTTTACTCGGTCAGGCTGGTTGAGGCGCTGGACACCGACATTGAGCGGGAGGATGTGCCCGCCTATCTCCGCGAACTGCGCAAGGCCTTTGACCTGTACACCCAAACCAACAAAAAACTGCCGCGCGAGGTGCTGAAATCAATCACCTCCCTGGAAGATCCGGCGCGGATGGTGGATCTGATCACCTCGCACATCCAGTTGCGAACCGAGGAGAAACAATCGATCCTTGAACTGGTGTCTCTGCCGCAGCGCATTGCCAAGGTGCTGGAAATTCTGTACCGGGAGATGGATCTCTCGGAGATGGAAAAAGACATCCACGCCAAGGTAAAGAAAAAAATGGGCGCCACCCAGCGCAACTACTATCTCTCCGAAAAGATGCGGGTCATCCAGGAAGAGATGGGGCAGGGCGAAGGCGGCGACGATCTCACCGAGTTGCAGCAGGCCATCGATAAAAAAAGTCTGCCCAAGGCGGTGAAGGAACAGGTGGCCAAGGAGTTCAAAAAACTCCGCCAGATGCCGCCCATGTCCGCCGAGACCACGGTGGTGCGCAACTACATCGATGCGATCATCAGCCTGCCCTGGAAAAAGAAATCCCGCGCCAAAATCGACATCGAACGCGCTGAAACGGTGCTCAACGAAGACCATTATGGCCTGGAAAAACCCAAAGAGCGCATACTCGAATACCTGGCGGTGCAAACCCAGGTGAAAAAAATTCGTGGCCCGATCCTCTGTCTGGTCGGTCCTCCCGGCGTGGGCAAAACCTCGGTCTGTCGTTCCATCGCCCGGGCCATGGGCCGTGAATTCGTGCGCCTCTCGCTTGGCGGCGTCCGCGACGAAGCCGAGATCCGTGGTCATCGGCGGACCTATATCGGCGCCATGCCCGGCAAAATCATTCTCTCCATGCAAAAGGCCGGTGTGATCAACCCGGTGTTTTGCCTGGACGAGGTCGACAAAATGAGCGTCGATTTTCGCGGCGATCCATCGGCGGCCCTGCTAGAGGTGCTGGATCCGGAGCAAAATTACGCCTTCAACGATCACTACCTGGACGTTGACTACGACTTGTCGGAAATCTTTTTCATCACCACCGCCAACAACCTGCACGGCATTCCTGCGCCCCTGCAGGATCGCATGGAGATCATCCAACTGAGCGGCTACACCGAGGAGGAAAAACTCCATATCGGCTTGGATTTTCTTCTGCCCAAACAGTTGGAGGCCAACGGTTTCAAGTCAGATGAGATTACCCTCAACGACAAGGCCATTCTCGAAATTGTCCGCCGCTACACCAGGGAAGCCGGGGTGCGCAGCCTGGAGCGAACCATTGCCAGCGTGTGCCGCAAGGTGGCCCGTGAACGACTGAAGAACAAAGAGCCTAAGAAAAAATACCGGATTTCGCCGCAGGCGATTGAACGCTATCTCGGCGTGCCCAAGTATCGCTTTGGTCTTGCCGAAGAGCACGACGAAATCGGCCTGACCACCGGCATGGCCTGGACTGAGGTCGGCGGCGAACTGCTGCAGATCGAGTCCACCATTATGCCCGGCTCCGGCAAATTGACCATCACCGGCAAACTCGGCGACGTGATGCAAGAGTCGGCCCAGGCGGCCATGTCCTATGTGCGTTCGCGTGCCATGCGCCTGGGGCTGGACGCCGATTTTTATCAGAAAATCGACATCCACGTGCATGTGCCGGAAGGGGCCATCCCCAAAGATGGCCCGTCGGCGGGCATCACCATCGCCACCTCGATTGTCTCCGCCATTCTTAAACTGCCGGTGGACCGCAAACTTGCCATGACCGGCGAGATCACCCTGCGCGGTCGAGTCCTGCCCATTGGCGGTCTGACTGAAAAATTGCTGGCCGCCAAACGGGGCAACATCACCAACGTGCTCATCCCGCGCGAGAATGAGCGCAATCTCCGCGATGTGCCCCAGAAGGTCCGCAACAGCTTGGTTATTGAACTGGTCGACGATGTTGACGAGGTGTTGCAGCGGGCGTTGATCATTAAAACAGGCGAAACCCTGTTCAAGGATGTATCCATAGAGTCCATTTACAACGACTTTACCCTCTCTTCGCACAACACCCCGGCGCAATAGCCGGATTGTAAGAGACGGGCAAAGGGCTGAGAAACCTGATAATACTTCATGGCGTTTCTGTTTTTTGCTTGACGCAAGAGGCTCCCTCTGATATAAAGGTCCTCACGATTTGGGGCGAATAGCTCAGCTGGGAGAGCATCGGCCTTACAAGCCGAGGGTCACAGGTTCGAGCCCTGTTTCGCCCACCAAAGAATACTGGGGTCGTAGTTCAGTTGGTTAGAACGCCGGCCTGTCACGCCGGAGGTCGCCGGTTCGAGCCCGGTCGGCCCCGCCAGTATATGAGGGTAGTTGGAGCAATCCAACTACCCGTTTTTTTTGTCCAGGGGGCTTTCTGGCAAAAACGACAATGAAGAGCGGTAGGATTTCAGTTGCTGAAGCGCCGGCCGTTGTTATCGTCTGGTTTCATCTCAACATCGTCTTTATATCGAATTCCCGTCGGCAACGAACACGCTTTGAGGCTTTGTTCAGCGTAGTGGCGCCAGCGGTTGCGCTGTTTTCTTTCTTGGCGCACGAGCCTACGCCTTCCGCGTATAGAAATTTTTTTTTGCCGGCGACCTTCCTCCAATCCAATCAGCCACGCATTCCAGTTATAGCGGGGCATTTACAACGCGATTGAGAACGGCGCCTCATCAACGCGTTGCTCCTCCGACCACCTGCTTTCCCCCCTTCCGCGAATGGACTTGACCGGCATCGTCACCGCCATCCTCTCCGCCCTGTTTATGGGAACCGTGGGCGTGTTCGCCAAGATTACCGGCCTCGGCGCAGAGGCGATTACTTTTTTTCGCCTAGGACTGGGCGCGGCGTTCATGCTGCTTCTGCTGCTGATCACCGGTCAAGGACGGAAAATTCTTATCTGGCCTTCCTGGCCGGTTCTCCTCAACGGGACCATGCTGGCCGGCTTTATCATTTTCTATGTCCAGGCCATGGAATACACCACCATGGCCAACGCCATCATGCTGGTCTACCTGGCCCCCCTGACCTCCTCAATATACGCGCATTTCTTTCTTGGCGAACGCTTGACCTGCGCCAGCGCCGCCCTCATAGCCCTGGCTTTGTTCGGCTTTGCCATGATGATGGAATTCCACGTTGATTTTGCCGGCGGCTACCATCTCCTGGGGATTGGCTTAGGCCTCTTGTCTATGCTCTGCTATGCGGCCTTCATTCTGATCAATCGGGTGATTGATCAGAATATCCACGTGTTCACACGCACCTTCTACCAACTGCTGGTCGGTGCAATCATGATGCTGCCGCTCTGCCTCTGGCGTCGCCCCGAACTGCCGCTGCAGATTTGGCCCTGGTTGGCTGCGATTGGCCTGATTCCCGGCTTTCTCGCCATCCTGTGCGCGGTCAGCGCCCTCAGTCGTTTGCCGGCGGCAACCTTTGGCGCGCTTGCTTATTTTGAGCCCATCGCCGTGGTCTTTTTTGGCTGGTCACTTTTCTCCGAATCCCTATCCTGGGTGCAACTGGCCGGCTGCTCGTTGATCATTGCCGCCGGTATCCTGAAAACCTGGGCCAGCGTAGCCAATCAGTCCACCCGCCCGGAACGCGAACGTGTCCCAGATTAAAATCCATCCCAGCACGACAAAATCACAACATGGGTGCCCTTGCATTCCCGCAGCCCATGCTTACAAAAAAGAAATCGATCTAGAACCATAGATTCAATCCTGTGCAACAACACGCACTACAATCGGTCCCAGGAGAACAAATGGCCGCCCCATCCATTGCCCCCGCCAAACCATCCGAGGCCGGTCTGGCCGACGTCATTGCCTGCAACTCTTCCATCTGCCTGGTGGACGGCGACAACTGCCGCCTGCTCTATCGCGGCTACGACATCGTCGATCTTGCCGAACACTCCACCTTTGAGGAGGTGGCCTACCTGCTCTGGTACGGCCGTCTGCCCGGATTTGTTGAATTCCAAGCCTTTCTCGACGGTTTCACCGGCTGCATGAAATTGCCGGTGGAAACGGTTATGATTCTGCGCATGTTTCCCCACGCCGCCACCCCGATGGAGGTGCTGCGAACAGCGGTTTCGTCCCTGGGCCACTGGGATCCGGACAGCGGCAACACAAGGCTTGACGCCTGCCTGCGCAAGGCCCAGCGGCTCACCGAACGCATTCCCATGATCATCGCCTCGCATCAACGGCTGCGCGACGGCAAGGAACCGATCGAACCCCGCTCCAACTCCGGCATTGCCTTCAATTTCCTGTACACTCTCCAGGGCAGGGAGCCGGACCCGATCATGGTCAAGGCCATGGACACAGCGCTGATCCTCCACGCCGATCACGAACTCAATGCTTCGACCTTTGCCGCCCGAGTGACCGCAGCCACGATGACCGACATCTATTCGGCCATGACCAGCGCCATTGCAGCCCTCAAAGGCCCCCTGCACGGCGGCGCCAACGCCGAGGTGATGAAAATGCTGGAGGAGATCGGCAAGCCGGAACAGGCGGCGGACTGGGTTGTGCCCCGCTTGGCCGAAAAGAAAAAAATACCAGGTTTCGGGCACCGGGTTTATCGCTGCGAAGACCCCAGAGCCACGGTGCTGCGGGGAGAGGTTGAAAAAATCACCGCGCTCACTGGCGAAACCCGCTATTACGAAATCGCCCTGGCTGTGGAAGAACTCATGCGCGCCAACTCCAAGGTCTATCCCAACGTCGATTTTTATTCCGCCCCGCTGTATCACGCCATGGGCATTCCTGCGGAACTGTTCACCCCGATCTTCGCCGTCAGTCGGGCCGTGGGTTGGACCGCGCACATTCTGGAGCAATGGAAAAACAACCGGCTGATCCGCCCCAACGCCCACTATACCGGACCTGCACTGACGCCGTATGTCGACATCGGCTCCCGTTCATAGACGCTTTCGTCGGCAGAGTTTTTTTGCGCCAACAAAAACGGGAAGACCAATCGGTCTTCCCGTCACACCTTTGCCCTTAAAAAATACCTTTTCCGTTCGTCAACCACCCCTCACTCGCACCGGGCCGCGTCGCTGGCTCCTCCCTTGGCGGTGTCGATGTTCACTGTCACCGGCATGCCCAGTCGCAACTCCTGCTGGGGATCGCAGGCAAAGATGCGGGCGCGGTAAACCAACTTGGTGCGCAACTCCGTAGTTTCCACCGTTTTTGGAGTAAACTCGGCAGTTGAAGAGATGAAACCAACCCAACCTTTGTAGACCTTGCCGGGCAAACTGTCGCTGCGCAGTTCGGCCGGCATCCCTTCCCGCACCTTGCCGAGATCCGGCTCGCTGATGTAGGCGCGAACCCAGAGCGGGTCGATCAGCGCCAAGGTTAAAACCGGCGCTCCGGTCGAGGCCATGGCGCCGGGCTCAAGGATGCGGTTGCGAATGAACCCGGCGGCCGGGGCCAGCAAGCGGGTGTCGGCCAACCGTTGCTCGGCCAATTCCTTGGCGGATTGAAGGGCGATCAGGGTGGCCTCGGCAGCGGCAATATCCTCTTTGCGCGGGCCCTCAAGCGCCAGCGACTGCTCTTCTTCGGCGGTCTTAAGAGTTGCAGCCAAGGTCGCCACTCGAGCCTTGGCGCTGTCGATCTCCTGCTGAGAGATGCGGTTGGTCTGCAGCAAGGTTTGCTTGCGGGCCAAGTAGAGTTCGGCCTCTCTGAGATTAGCGCGCGCAGCAACCACCGCCGCCCGAGTTTTTTCAATATCCTGGGGACGGCTGCCGCTCTTGAGCCGGTCCAGCAATTGCCCCTGCGCCGTCGCCTCTCCGCCCAAACGATCAGCCTCCAGTTGAAATCGGACAGGATCCAATCGAGCGACTTCCTGCCCTTTTTTTACCCTATCGCCCTCATCCACTCCCAGCCTGAGAATTCTGCCCGCATCCTGAAAGGCCAATTGCACCTCGCGGATGTCGACATTGCCGTACAGGGTCAGCGCTCCGACGTCGTTTTTTTTCTCTCCCTGATCAAAACAACCGGTAACCCCGGTCAACAGCAGCAACAGCAGCGCCAATGCCGCCGGGCGTTGCCTACCGGACCACAACATAACAGTACAACCCATTGGTTTCATAATAATAGTGACTCGCGGCCTCTGCGGTCATTCGCCAATAATCTTGACCAACACCCGCTTTTTGCGCCGGCCGTCAAACTCGCCGTAAAAAATCTGCTCCCAGGTCCCGAAATGGAGTTTGCCGTTGGTCACAGCCACCACCACCTCCCGGCCCATGATCTGGCGTTTCATGTGGGCGTCGGCGTTGTCTTCGTAGCCGTTGTGACGATACTGGTTGACCGGCTCGTGTGGGGCCAGACGCTCCAACCACTGCTCATAATCAGAGTGCAAGCCCGATTCGTCGTCGTTGATGAACACTGAAGCGGTGATGTGCATGGCGTTGCACAGCAGCAATCCTTCCTGGATGCCGCTTTCCGCCAGACACTGCTCGACCTCCAGGGTGATGTTGACAAAGGCGCGCCGCGTCGGCACGTCAAACCACAGTTCCTTGTGATAGCTTTTCATGGGTGTTTCTAGCTGTTTTGCTTGAAAAAAAGGGGGCAGGATCAGCAACGACCGTCAATCAAGGTTGCTGGCTGCGATCTGGCTGAATTGCGGTTCGACCGCCACAAAGGCGTCGATCAGGATCGGGTCGAAATGGGTTCCCGTTCCCTCGAGCATGATTTTCATGGCCTCTTCGTGGGACATCGAATTCTTGTAGACCCGCTTGGAAATAAGGGCGTCGTAGACGTCGGCAATGGCCATAATGCGCCCAGCCACAGGGATGACGCCGCCCGACAGCCCGCGCGGATAGCCGCTGCCGTCGAATTTTTCGTGATGGCTGCCGGCAATCTCCTTGGCGCAGCTGAGAAAAGAGGTGGGCTGTCCGGCCATCTGCTCAAGGTTGGCGATAACCTCTTCGCCGAACAGGGTGTGCATTTTCATTTCCTCAAATTCCTCGGGGGTCAGCTTGCCGGGCTTGAGCAGGATGGAGTCGCGGATGGCCACCTTGCCGATGTCGTGCAAAGGAGCAGATTTCCGCAGCAAAACTATGTACTCAGGGGTCAGTTTGTCGTGAAAATGCCCTTGGGCGACCAGCGTCTCGGCCAGCAACTCAACATAGGCGCGGGTGCGATGAATGTGGCTGCCGGTTTCGGGGTCGCGATACTCGGCGAGTTCGCCCATGGCCTCGATGATCACGTCCTTGAGCAGTTCCGCCTCTTGGCTCCGTTCCTCGACCAGCCGCTCAAGGTTGCTGCGGTAGGCGTGCAATTCGAGGTGATTGCGCACCCGCGACCGCAATTCCACCCCTTTGAAAGGCTTGGTGATGTAGTCGACGCCGCCAAGGTTGAACCCATGGACCACATCCTCGGATTCCGCCCTGGCGGTGAGAAAGATCACTGGAATTGACCGGGTTTCCTTGCCGTGGTTGAGCGTCTCCACGGTCTGAAAGCCGCTCATGCCCGGCATCATCACATCCATGAGGATCAGTTCAGGCTGGGTGGCGGCAATCCGCTCCAGCGCCTGTTCGCCCGAAGTGGCGTAGGCAAAATCGCAATTCAGTTCCTTCAAATGCGACATCGCGATCTGAATATTCTCCGGCACATCGTCGACAATAAAAATCAGCGGTTTTTTCCGGTTCATGAATTTTTCCGGTTGACGGCTCTGGACAACTTGGCAAGTAAACGATCCACACCCAAAATATTGGGTTCGTTAGCAAAAAGGAACAGATCCCGACCCAGGGCGGTCAACACAGGCTGTTGCTCGGTTTTCCCGTGTTGGCCAATGGCCGCGCCCAGGGAAGCGGCGTCGGTCAGGCTGCCGGAACGCACGGCCTGACAGCGCAATTGTTCCAAATCCTCGTTCCAGACCCCGGCCACACAGGCAGACAAGGCGTGTTCCTCGTCGGCAAGGTCGTCCCCATCCGGCGGTTGCGGCTCCGATACGGAGGCAACCTTGGCGTATCGGGCGACAATCTCTTTCAACACCTCGAGGCGAAAGGGCTTCTGGAGGAAATCGTCGAACAGCGGTTTGTAATCTTCCTCTTCCAGCATCTCGCCGGTCATCACCACCACTGGAATGGCTGAGGTCTCCGGGTTTTGGCGCAGCTGTTCGGTGATGCTCCGCCCGTTAGTGCCGCTCAGATTGAGATCCATGAAAATAAGGTCAGGGTGTTCGACAAGGGCCAAAGACATGGCCTCGTCGCCGTTGTTGGCGGTGAGCACCCTGTAGGGGCTGTCCTGGAAGAAATCAACAAACACGTCTTTGATCAGATCAACATCGTCAACCACCAGGATGGTGAGTTCCTGTTCGCGAGCCGTCACAATCCCGCAGAGGGGAGCAGATTGTTCAGACGGCGGGTGTTCGGCCAACTGGATGCCGTTGAGATACACGGTGAAGCGGGCGCCTTGGCCTTCATTGCTGAACAGATCGATCCGGCCGCCCATCATGGTGGTCAGGCGGCTGCACAGGGTCAGCCCCAAACCGACTCCGCCATATTGCTTGGCAATGGTGTCTTCCCGTTGCCGAAACAGTTCAAAAATCTTTTCCTGGTCAACAACCGGAATGCCAATGCCGCTGTCCTGGACGGTGAAACGCAGATCGTAGCCGCCATCCGGGGCCGCCGAAGGCTCGCCGTCCACCGTCAGTTCAACCATGCCCTCTGTGGTGAATTTGATGGCGTTGCTCACCAAATTCTGCAAAATCTGTTTGAGTCGCACCCCGTCCAAAATAAAGGATTGAGGCAGGTTCTTGGCGATCCGGCAGTAGAGATGAATACCTTTCTCTTCGGCCAAGTCGTTGAACAATCCTTGGACTTCATTGATGATCGGCGGCAAACGGATCGAACTGACCATGATCTGCAACCGGCCGGAATCGATTTTGGACAATTCCATAATGTCGTTGAAGATGGAAACAAGCGCCATGCTGCTTTTATGAATAATGGCGACAAAACGTTTTTCTTTGGGCCCAAGCGCGGAGTTGGCCAGCATCTCGGCGTAGCCGATGATGGCGTTCATCGGCGTGCGCACCTCATGGTTGATGTTGGCGATGAACTCGCTTTTCATCCGATTGGCCGATTCCTCGGCCAGGGAGAGCGCACCGGCTGCCGTTGCAGCCTGCAACCCGGCGGTCGACGGCGACCCGAACCAGAGACCAAGGGATTGGTCGTCAACCACCAGCCAGTTGAGAACGCCGCGTGCGCCGATTGCGCCATTCCGGCCGCTCAGGTCTGTTGCCGGGGCGGCCTGATCGGTGGATTGCATCGTCGCTGCAGCCCGCTCATCGGCCAGTTCCGGCTCCAGTTCCAGCAGGCTGCAGCCGATCAGCGTATCCTTGCCATACGCGGCGCAGGCTGCCGGGTTTGCCTCGACAACACGCAACCCGCCGTCGACCTCGACAATGGGCAGGGGAGCATGTTCGACAATCTGCCGCATCAAACGCCACCGGCCCAGGGCGTCCTGCTTTTCCCGTTCACAGCGCCGCAGTCGCGTCCACAGCCCGCCAGCAACCACGAGCAACACGGCAAGCGAGCCATACAACGCCGGCGCCGCTGCAACGGAAACTGCGGCGTCTTGAGCCGCCTGGGCGGCCTGAGGCGGGAGAAAAAGGAGACAACCAGTGATCAGCAGTCGTTTGTTCACAATGGCGACAATCCATTCAGAGGGAAGAAAAGAGTTGGGTTATTATATAGGCAGGCCCGGAGCTTGTCAAAAACAGCTTGCCCGAATGCTGGGTTCCTGGACCCTGCAGACGGGCGTTTCACGACTGCGGCACATAGCGCAAGTCTCAGCACAAGCCGCCGCACTCGGCAGAGCAACCGGCAGAGGCCCGCCGCATTGCATGTTCGCGTGCGGCGGCAATGAATCCCGGCGCCCATTGGGGTGTTCCCGAAGCCAGCACATGGGTGTACAGGGCCAGGACATTGTTTTTCACCAGCCCGTCGCGGCCCCCGTAAAATCCTGCGCCCCGTTCCATGCTCAAGGCCAAGTCCTCGGTGACGCCGTCCCACTGGTGGACCATCGAATAGCGAAATTCATGGCCCTTGATCCGGGCGCCCACCGGGTAAAAACTGTTGGCCTTTTCCACGGTAAAGGTTGAATAGCCGTGGGCCTGGGGTTTAGCACCCAGGGTGAAGGTCACCGGAAAAACCCCGGCCAGCGGATACTCGCAGCCCTCAAGGATAATTGAGCGACCGAGAAAAATCAGGCCGCCGCACTCGGCATAGACCGGTAGACCGGCGTCAATGCGGTAGCGGACCGACTGACGAAACGTTGCGTTGTCGGCCAACTGCTGGGCGCTGGTTTCGGGAAAACCGCCGCCGATGTAGAGGCCGTCGATCTCCGGCGGCAGTTCTCTGGAATGGAGAGCGTCGATCATCACCAGTCGCGCCCCGCCGCTCTGCAGGGCTTCCAGGTTTTCTTCGTAATAAAACTGAAAGGCGGCGTCACGCAGCACGCCGATGGTCAGGCGCGGCTTGACCGAGGAGGAATGTGCCGGCGGCAGAGGCACGATCCCCCGCATCCGAGCGACAATGGCGTCCAGATCGAAATGGGTCTCGGCCAGGGCCGCCAGCCTGTCGACTGCATCACCGGCGGCGGCATACTCCTGGTGGGGCGTCACCCCGAGATGCCGCATGGGAAAGATGTCCTGCTTCAACCGAGGCATGATCCCCAGCACCGGCAGGTCGGTGTATCGTTCCAGGGATTGGCGGATGATCGACTCGTGCCGGTTGGTGGCGATCTGGTTGAGAATGACGCCGGCAAACTTGATGCGCGGATCAAAGGCCTGACAGCCCAGCACCAGGGCCGCCACGGTCCGGGTGGTTTTCGAGCAGTTGACCACCAGCAGCACCGGCAACTCGAGCAACTGAGCCAATTCGGCAGTAGAAAATTCGCCGCCGGCGTTGACGCCGTCGAAGATGCCCCGATTGCCTTCGACCACGGCGTAATCGCAGCCGTTGATGTGGCCCTGAAAGGTGGAGACAATGGCCGCAGGCGACATCAAATAGGGATCAAGGTTGTAACAGGGCTGGCCGGCAGCCTTGCTCATCCAGCCGGCGTCGATGTAATCCGGTCCCTTTTTGAACGCGGCCACGCCCCTGCCCCGATTTTTCAGGGCGGCAATCAAGCCCACCGACACCACCGATTTCCCCGAACCGCCACTGAGTCCGGCCAGCACCAAACTATTTACTCGTTCCAAATCCGTCTTCCTTAACTATTGCTCGTATCAATATGAATATGGGCCTCAAAAAACAGTCTTCCCGGTGACCGTTGAATCCCTTGTCTGCTCAGACTTTTTGGGTGCGCTGCGGCACGCCCAGATCATGCGGAGGCAGGCCGATTTCGTTCCAGGCCGCTTCATAGGCCCGGTTGAGCCGATGCTCCAGCTCAAGCCGATAGGCTTCGATCTGCTCCGGGGTCACTGCCGGCGGCACCCTCAGGGGCTCGCCGTGGCGCACCACAATGGCGGCAAAGGGCAACGGAACCAGGGTGCGATCCCAACTGCGGAACTTCAGGGTTCGGTTGGCGGCCCAGGCGATGGGGAAGATCGGTTTGCCCGACTTGCTGGCCATCAGAATCACGCCCGCCTGCGCCCGCCGGGCCGGCCCCTGCGAGCCGTCGGCGACGATGGCGCTGTTTTTGCCGTGCCGCAGGTGGTCGATCATCTCCCGCAGCGCCTTGACCCCGCCCCGGTTGGAGGAGCCGCGCACCGGCACATGGCCCATCAGTTGGGCCAACCGGGCAATGTATTCGCCGTCCTTGGAGGCGCTGACCATGACCGCCGCCGGATAGCGCCCCAAATAAAACATGTTGTAGAGAAACGAATAGTGCCAGAAGGCGGCGATGCCGGTGTCACGCTCGGCATAAGCGCGAAAGGACGCGCCGTCCCGCACCTTGACCCGGCAGCTGGCAAACCACAGCCGCAACAACCACAGCACCAGTCGCGGGGCCGCAACCAACGAACATGTATACCAAAAATCAGCCAACTGCCAGCTCCAGCATTTTGAGTTCCCTGATGCGGTCACGATAACTGGCCGCTTCTTCAAAGGCCAGTTGCTTGGCCGCTTCCTGCATCTTCTTTTCCAGCTCGGCAATCTCCCGGTGGAGTGCGTCAATGCTGTGATAGACCACCTCGGGCTCGGCGGCGGCCAGCGCCGCGCGCCCATGGTTTTCGTCCGCGCTCTGCCAGCCCGAGGCCCGCAGGTGCTGGTTCATGGCGTCCTTGATCTCCGAGATGATGGTTCGGGGGGTGATGCCGTGCTCGCGGTTGTAGGCTTCCTGGATGGCGCGGCGGCGGTTGGTCTCGTTGATGGTGTACTGCATCGAGGGGGTCACCCGGTCGGCATAGAGAATGACCATGCCCTCGGCGTTGCGGGCGGCGCGGCCGCAGGTCTGCACCAGGGAGCGTTCGGAGCGCAGAAACCCTTCCTTGTCGGCGTCGAGCACCGCCACCAGCGACACCTCGGGAATATCCAGCCCCTCGCGCAGTAGGTTGATGCCCACCAGGACGTCGTACTCGCGGTGACGCAACTCGCGGATCAACTCCACCCGCTCGAGCGTCTTGACGTCCGAATGGAGATACCGCACCCGGATGCCCAAGTCCTCGTAATACGAGGTCAGGTCTTCGGCCATGCGCTTGGTCAGGGTGGTGACCAGCACCGCCTGGTTGCGCTCCACCCGCAGCCGGATTTCCTCAAGCAGATCATCCACCTGGGTGGAAGCCGGCCGCACCTCGATGCGGGGATCAAGCAGCCCGGTGGGCCGGATCAGCTGCTCGACCACGTGATCGCCGGCTTTTTCCAGCTCGTAACGGCCGGGCGTGGCCGAAACGTAGACCGCCTGGCGGATGCGGCGTTCAAATTCATCAAACCGCAGCGGCCGGTTGTCCAGGGCCGAGGGCAGACGAAACCCGAAATTGACCAGGGTCTGTTTGCGCGACCGATCGCCGTTGAACATGCCGCCGATCTGCGGCACGCCAATGTGCGACTCGTCGATGATCAGCAGATAATCGTCGGGAAAATAATCGAGCAGGTTGGGCGGCGGCGCGCCCGGTTCCTTGCCGGTGAGGTGGCGGCTGTAGTTCTCGATGCCGTTGCAGTAGCCCAGTTCGCCGATCATCTCCAGGTCAAACATGGTTCGCTGTTCCAGGCGCTGGGCCTCGACCAGCCGGTTGTCCGCCTGCAGTTCGGTCAGTCGCAGCTGCAGCTCGTCCTGGATCGAGCTCATGGCGGTCTTGAGATTGTCCTGGCTGGTGACAAAGTGGCTGCCGGGAAAGACGGTGGTTTCTTCAACGTCTGCGACCACCACCCCGCGCAGGGGATCGATGATCGACAAACTGTCGATGGCGTCGCCGAAAAATTCGACCCGCACCGCATGCTCTTCCTCATGCGCCGGGAAGATGTCGATGACGTCGCCCCGCACCCGGAACACGCCGCGATGAAAGGAAAATTCGTTGCGCTCGTAGAGCATGAAAGCCAGCCGCCGCTGCACCTCTTCCATGGGATATTCGTCGCCGACGCGCAAAAACAGGTGCATGTTTTTGTACTCGTCCGGCGAACCCAGGCCGTAGATGCAGGAGACCGAGGCCACGATCAGCACGTCGCGGCGGGTGAGCAGCGAACGGGTGGCCGAATGGCGCATCTTGTCGATGGCGTCGTTGATCGATGAATCCTTTTCGATGTAGGTGTCGGAGGCCGGAATATAGGCCTCGGGCTGGTAGTAATCGTAGTAGGAGACGAAGTATTCGACCGCGTTGTGGGGAAACAGCTCGCGAAATTCGCCGAACAGCTGGGCCGCCAGGGTCTTGTTGGGGGCCATCACCAGGGTGGGCCGCTGCACCCGGGCCACCACCTGGGCCATGGTGAAGGTCTTGCCCGAACCGGTAACGCCGAGCAGCACCTGATCGCGCACCCCGGCCTCGATATTCGCCGTCAGCCGCTCGATGGCCGCAGGCTGATCGCCAGCCGGAGCAAAATCAGAAACAATGACAAAGGCTTGTTCGCTGGAATAGGTAGGCGCCTGCACGGGATGCGGATTCCTCTGGGTTGCGGTAATGGAGCGCGCAAGATACCCCCAACCGATCCGATGCGCAACCGCGCCGCCTCCCCTGCCCTAAAATTCCATGTGAAAACTGAACACGCCCTCTTCCAGCTGGCTGCTCACCTTAAGCCCGGAATGGTTGAACACGTTCTGCATCCGTTCGTTCTCGCGCAGGACCTCGGCGGTGAAGCCAGAGATGCCGTTGCGTTTGGCGATCTTGATCAGATGCTGGAAAAGGAAGGTGCCCAAGCCCTTGTTCTGCCACCCGTCGCGGACCACAAAGGCAACCTCGGCCAGGTTGGTCTTTTCATTGAGGTAGTAGGTGCCGACCGCGATGATCTGCTCGCCGTGGGCCTCGGGCACGGTGCCCACCACCGCCACGTCGCGGCGATGATCGATGTAGACGAAATCCTGGATCTGGCGGGTGGTGAAGTGCTGCTGCCGGCTCATGAACCGGTAGTAGATGGTCTCCTGGCTGAGATTGTAGATCAGGTCGCGCATGTGCGGCTCGTCGGTGGGCTTGATCGAGCGGAAGTCGACCTCCAGGCCGTCTTCCAGGAGCAGGGAGGCGCGGATCGATTCCTCCACCGGAATGGTGAACCGGTTGCCAAAGCGGGCCAGACCGGGGCGCAGGTATTTGGCGGCCACCGCCTCGCGGAACAGCTGCTCGCGAAAATCAGGATGGGCAATGGAGATCAAGGCCATGACCCGCTCCTGGATCGACTTGCCGTGCAGATAGGCCACCCCGTGTTCGGTGACCACATAGTGGACGCTGGCCCGGTTGATGACCACGCCGGAACCGGGCTGCAGGGTGCAGACAATGCGCGACTGGTCGCCCTCCTTGTTGAGCGACGGCAGGGTGATGATTGCCCGGCCGCTCTCGGACTTGGCGGCGCCGCGATTGAAATCGATCTGGCCGCCGATGCCGGAATAGAAGCGGCCGCCCACCGAATCGGAACAGACCTGGCCGGTGAGGTCGATCTCCAGGGCCATGTTGACCGCCACCATCCGCTTGTGTTTGCCGATGACGTTGGCGTCGTTGATGTATTCCGTGGGCCGGAAGCTGAACAGGGGGTTGTCGTGGATGTAGTCGTAGAGCCGCTTGGTGCCCATACAGAAGCTGGCGGTGATCTTGCCCTTGTCGATGGTCTTGCAGGCTCCGGTCACGGCCCCGGATTCGATCAGGGGGATGATGGTGTCGGAGATCATCTCGGTGTGGAAGCCGATGTCCTTGCGGTCGAGCAGAAACTCCATCACCACCTGGGGGATGCGGCCGTAGCCGGGCACCCGGCCCAACCCCAGTTCAATGGTGGAACCGTTGGGAATCAGGGCGGCGGCGGTTTGGGCGATCTTGCGGCTGATCGGGTTGGGCGGATCAATCTCCCGTTCCAGAATCGGTCGGTCCACCGGCACCAGGATGTCGAGGTCAAAGACGTCGACCAGGGTGTCGCCGTGGGTCCAGGGCATGTTGGGATTGACCTCGGCAATGACCAGCGAGGCGTTCTCGGTGGCGCTGCGGACAATGTCCACCGAAATCCCCAGACTCACCCGGCCGCGGGTGTCCGGCGGGGTCACCTGGATCAGGGCCACGTCGATCGGCAGGCTGCCGGAATCAAACAGCTTGGGCACGTCGGAGAGCAGGATCGGGGTGTAGTCGCCAAATCCTTCCTGGATCACGTCGCGGATGTTGGAACTGATGAAAAAGGCGTTGATCGCAAAGCTGTCCGACATCTTTTTGTCGGCATAGGGGGCCTCGCCTTTGGTGATCAGCTGGATAATCTCAACATTGGTCAGCGACCGGGACCGTTTGGTCATGGCCGCGATCAGCTCCTGCGGCGCGCCGCAACCCGTGCCGATGAACACCCGCTGCCCAGGCTTGAGGTGACTCAGAGCCTGGGTTGAAGTGGCGATCATGTCGCTGTATTTTTCCTGCCAGTCTTTCTCGTATTCCATGACAAACCCCTTGTGGGTTGGATAAAAATGGCGCCGGCCGTTCAGGCGCCGGTCAGCAGCGGCGCGAAGGTCGGACGGGCGTCGGTCAGCAGCGGCGCAAAGGTCATGCGGGCGTCGGCCACCACCGGTTCGTTGCCGACCTCGCCGACAATCAGGGGGTTGATGTCCAGTTCAACGATCTGGGGAAAATCGGTGGTCAGCTGGCTGATGCGCTGCAGGGCCACGGCGATGGCGCTGATGTCGACCTCCTTGAGGCCGCGCTTGCCCTCCAGCAGTTCATAGGAACGGGTCGACTTGAGCATCTGCACCGCCTCGTTTTCCGTGATCGGGGCCAGATGGAAGGTGACGTCCTTCATCACCTCGACAAAGATGCCGCCCAGACCAAACATCAGCATCGGGCCGAACTGGCGGTCGCGGGTCATGCCGATGATCACCTCCAGCCCTTTTTCCGCCATCTTTTCCACATAGATGCCTTCGACAATGGCGTTGGGCGCGTGCTTGTTGATCCGCAGCATCATCAGGTCAAAGGCGTCGGCGACCTCCTGGCTGGAGCCGATGTTGAGCCGCACCCCGCCCAGATCCGACTTGTGGACGATGCTTGGCGAGACGATCTTCATCGCCACCGGAAAACCAATGAATCGGGCGATCTCCACCGCCTCCTCGGGGGTGGTGGTCAGTCGGCCCTCCATGGTATGGAAACCGTAAGCCTTGAGGATGTCCTTGGATTTAACCTCGCCCAGCCGGAGCCGGCCGGTGCGCTGACGGCGGGTGATGATCCGTTCCACCCGGCGGCGGTTGACCGGAAAGCGGACCACATGCCGGGCCGGACGCCGTTTCCACACCCCGTACTCGTGCATCGCCTTGAGCGCGCCCACCGCCCGCTCGGGCGAATCGTAGAAGGGCAGCCCGGCGGCGGCCAGTTCCTTGCGCGAGGGCATGACGTCGCTGCCGCCCAGGAAGGAGGCCAGCACCGGGGTGGTTTCGTCGAGATGGGCGACAATGGCCCGAACCGTGGCTGCGGGCTGGGTCATGTACTGCGGCGCCAGCACCACCAGGATGGCGTCGATGGAGCCGTCGGCCACGGCAATGTCGATGGCGGCCGCGTAGTGACGGGGCTCGGCGTCGGCGGAGATGTCGATGGGATTGTCGATAAAGGCGGCGGGCGGCAGTTCGGCCCGCAACCGCGCGGCCAGCGGCGCGCTCAACCCGGTGACGGTCAGGCCCGATTTTTCCACCGCGTCGGCGGCCATGGTGCCGGAACCGCCGGAATTGGTGATGATCAGCACCCGGTCGCCCTTGGGGGTGGGTTGCAGCACCAGGGCGGTGGCGTAATCGAACAGGGCCTCAAAGGAGTCGGCGCGGCAGATGCCGGCCCGTTTGAAGGCCGCGCCATAGGCGGTGTCCTTGCCGGCCAGCACCCCGGTGTGGTTGGCCGCCGCCTTGGACCCTGCCTGGGTGGTGCCGGCCTTGAGAATAACTACCGGCTTGTTGATGCTCGCCTCCTGGGCCGCCTTGACGAACTTGTCGCCGTCGCTGATGTCTTCCAGGTAGCCGACGATGACCTTGGTCTCGTCGTCGTGGGCCAGGGCGGCAAGCACGTCGACCTCGGTGATGTCGGCCTTGTTGCCGATGGAGATTGATTTCGACACCCCGAGTTCGCGTTCGTCGGCAATGTCCATCATCGCGGTGCACAGGGCCCCGGACTGGGAAAAAATAGCCAGCGAGCCAGGCTGGGGAATGCGCTTGGAAAACGAGGCGTTGAGCTTGATTGCGGTGTTGATCACGCCCAGGCAGTTGGGCCCAAGCAGGCGCACCCCGCCCGCGCGGCAGATCTCGGTCAACTCGTCTTCGAGCTCGCGGCCCTGCCGGCCAATCTCCTTGAAGCCAGAGGCCACGACCACCACGGCGCCCGCCCTCTTCTTGACCGCGTCGCGAGCCGCCGCCGGCACCATCTCAGCGGGCACCGCGATCACCACCAAATCAATCGACTTGGGATAGTCGCTGAGCTGCGGATACACCGTGCGGCCAAACAACTCGCCGCCGGCGGAATTGATAGGCACAATCGGGCCTTCAAAACCGCTTCTGACCAGGTTGTGCACCGTCTCGTAGCCAACCTTGCCGACGGTCTTGGAGGCCCCGATCACTGCAATCGAGGAGGGAGAAAACAGTCTATTCAGCATAGCCGCCTCGTTCAGATCGATGTTTCCGGGACATGGACGGTAAACCCCTCGGCTTCAAGGGCCTTGTACACGGACCGGATGTTGTAGGTGTTGATGCGCAGATAGATCATGGCCTTGCGCTTGTCGGACCCCTCAACCCGCACCAGACGGGTGAATTGCACCTGTTTTTCTTCCATAATCCTGACCAGTTTGCTCAGCGCCTGAGGATCGCCGGCGTCTTCGATGGACACCAGCACCGAACCCTTGGCGCCCAGCCCGAACAGGTCGCGGTAGGCGTTCATCAAATCGGCGGTGGTAAACACCCCCACCACCTTTTCCTCCTCGTTGACCACCGGCAAGGCCCCGATCTTGCGCGACTGAAACAACAACAGGGCGTCGTCCAGGGTGGCGTTTGGGGTCAGGAAAAGACAATCCCGACTCATCAAGACGGCAATGGGCGTATTGTTGACCTTTTCCTCGACCGTGCCTCGTTCCTTGCTCTGCGCCACGGTCGAAGGGCGGGCGGAACGAAGATCCCGATCCGACAAAACCCCCCGGAGGACGCCCTGGTCGTCCACCACCGGCAGATGCCGGATGTTGTACTGCTGCAGGATGTCGATTGCCTCGGCAACGGTCTGATCCGGCGTGACCGTGACCGGCTTTGGCGTCATATGCTCGTAAATGAACATCGCAATGCTCCCCTGGCCTTATTGCACAATGAACTCATGCATCTTTCTCCACAAGCCCGGACAAATAGGCTTCAACGCAACTGCCAAGTTTTTCAAGACAATACCCGCCTTCCAGGATCGAGAGCAGACGGCCCTCGGTGTAGTCGCGGGCAAGTTCCATAACAAAGACGCCCAACTGCCGATAGAGGTCGACCGTAAAGGCCAGGCCTGACATGTCGTCCTCGCGGTGGGCGTCAAATCCGGCCCCGACGATCAGGACCTCGGGCTGAACAAGGTCGAGAAAGCTTCTGATTTTGGGAAACAGTCGCAGCACCTGCTCGGGGCCGGCGCCAGGCGACAGCGGCAGGTTGAGAATGGTGCCCTTCCCTGCCCCGATGCCTTTGTCCTCGGCCCAACCGGTTCCGGGATAGCTGAAACTGGGGTGCTCGTGAATCGAGACGTAGGCGGTTTCCGGCTCCTCTTCAAAGGCGGTCTGGATGCCGTTGCCGTGGTGGGCGTCAAAATCAAACACGCAGACGCGGCGACGGTTGTACTGCTGCTGCCAGTAACGGGCAGCAATCACGCAGTTGTTGAAAAAGCAGAAGCCATAGGGCTGATTGGGTTCGGCGTGATGTCCCGGCGGCCGGGTTTGGCAGAAGACCACCGAGCCCGGCGCCTGCTCGACCGCGTCCACCCCGACTAGGCCGGAACCGGCTGACAGCGTGGCGATATCGTAGGACTCGTAGCAAACCTGATTGTCGGGATGATCGATGTACGTGCGGCCGGAGAGCACGGCCTCTTCGAAGCGAAACAGCCAGCCTTCGGTGTGAAAGGCAAGCAGCTGGGCGCGCGTGGCCGGCCGGGTGGGGAGACGGCGAATCCGCTTGGCTAGGTGTCCCTCGGCAAGCCGCTCGTTGATCACCTGCAACCGCTCAGGAGTTTCCGGATGTTCGCCGCCGCCGGTGTCGTGCCGGTTAAAGGCGGGATCGGTTATGATGGTGACGACAGGCTCGTTTTCCATTGCGAGGTCCGCTGATCATCTCTTGCCGACCAGGAGCATTATGCGCCCGGCCCGACTCTTTGGGGCAACCTTACCGTATTCTTCGACAAAAACGAAGCATATCTTTGTCTTGCATCAACAACGGGGCCGTCAAGGCGCAGATCCGGTTGCTGACGTGCAGCCTGCAGGTCTGACGCGGTCAAAAAGAGAACGGCTTGGGGTCGAAAAAAAAGCCGCCGCAAGGTTGGTTGCCAACGCTGCGACGGCGTCAAAGGAGCATTGAAACCGAAGAAATGCACGGGGGAGATGGCCGGCTCGCCGACAACCGTTCAGGGTAACCGCCCGCACCCATTCGGCGCCAAAACACAACGAGCAGGGTTCACTGTTGGGCAGCCTTGCGCAGGATTGTATGCACGGCCTGCTCTAAGCCCTGATTAAAGGCATAGGGCCGATCAAGCATCAAAAAATGGTCCGCGTTCGGCACGACCACCGCGTCAAACGACTGCATGTGACGACGATTGGCCTCTGCGTTGATCGGCCAGAGGTCGCCACTGACGCAGACCACCGGCGCTTTGATCTGCTCAAAGATCTTGGCGGCGTCGCCGGCAATGTACTGCTGCATCATTTCCTCGAGTGCGCTCAGCGCCACCCAGGGCGGGGCCGAGGACATGTCGGCGAGTATCCAGTCGCGAATTCGGGGGTCGGTGTCGGGCCGGATCATGCCTTCCACAAAGGCGCGGGTCCCGACCTGGAAATCGTCGACCAGCGGCGCGATCATCTGCTCCAACTCCTTGCGGGTCAGGGGGTATTCAATGTTGTCGAAGGTGTCGACCCCAATCAGGCCGATTACCCGATCCGGCATCAAACGGCCCGCCTCGGCAATCACCTGGCCGCCCATGGAATGGCCGACGAGGATGACGGTCTTGCCGCCCACAGCCTCGACGACCGCGCGCACGTCCTGGCCAAAGGCCTGCATGGTGTAGCGGTAGCGGGTCAGCCCCGAATGGCCGTGCCCGGCGAGATCCAAAACAACCACCCGATATTTCTTGGCAAAATGATCAATCTGGGCGCGCCAATAGCGCGAATCGCAGCTCCAGCCGTGAACAAAGACCAGGGTCGGCTCACCGGTGCCGTACTGTTCATAGGCAATGGGGACGCCGTCCTTGGAAACCGCCGTCTGCGGCCAGACGGATGGGGTGCTCGCCTGGGCCGGCAAGGCAATCAGCGTCAACACCACCAACAGGCAGGCAGTGAACAGAGCGGCGGCCTGCATGGGCAGCGCGCGGCAAGGTTTTGGTGCAATCATCTGGGCGCCTTTTTCCTGGTTAAGGGTTGGAATCAAAGACCTTGATTGGCCGAAGCTTTACATGCCCGACAGGGCGGCCAGGGTCCAATCAAGGAGCGAACCGGGGAACACGCCAAGGCCCAGCACCCCGAGCAGACACAGGCCGAGGGCGGCGCTCATGCCGGGGGAAACGTGCAGGACGTCGGTCTGCCGCGGCTCGTCCATGTACATGTAGCGAACCACCCGCAGGTAAAAATAGGCGGAAATGGCGCTGAACAGCACCGCGCCTACCACGGTGGCGGTGTACCCGGCGGCAAAGGCCGCTTTGAGCAGATAGAACTTGCCAATGAACCCGCCGGTGGGCGGGATGCCGGTGAGGGAGAACAGAAAGACCAGCATCAGGGCGGCGGCCATGGGATTGCGGGCGGCGAGCCCTTTGCAGTCGTCCAGCGACTCGCCGGCGCGTCCGGGCGCGGCCAGCAGCATTAGCACGGCAAAGGCCCCGATGTTCATGAACAGATACATCACCAGATAGGTCATGGCGGCCGCCAGACCTTCAATGGTTCCGGTAAGCAGGCCGAGCAGGGCGTACCCCGCATGGGCAATGGAGGAATAGGCCAACATCCGCTTGAGGCTCTGCTGGCACAGCGCGGTGATGTTGCCCACCGCCATGGTCAACAGCGCCAGCACCGCCAGGATAGGTCCCCACTGGTCATGAAGCGCCGGCAGGCCAAGGTAAAGCACCCGGCCAAACACGGCAAACCCGGCCGCCTTGGGCGCCACCGACATAAAGGCGGTGAGGATGGTCGGCGCGCCCTCGTAGACGTCCGGAGTCCAGAGGTGAAACGGCGCCGCCGCCACCTTGAAACCGAAGCCGGTCAGCAACAGGCCCAGAGCAAGCAGCAGGGCCGGGTTGGCGGTCAACTGCCGGGCAGTGATCTCTTCCGCAATCCGGGCGATCTCGGTGGTCCCGGTCAACCCGTACACCAGCGACATGCCAAACAAGAGCAAGGCTGAAGCGAACCCGCCCATGAGAAAATATTTGATCGCCGCCTCGCTGGTGCGGCCGTCGCGCTTGTGCAGCCCCACCAGGGCGTAGATCGGCAGAGCCATCAATTCCAAACCGAGATACAGGGTCATCAGATCGCCGGCGGCGGCCATGAGCAGCATGCCGACCAGGGAAAGGAGGGTCAGGCTGTAATATTCGCCCTGGCGCAGGTTGATAACGGCGCAAAAACGCTCGCTCATCAAGGTGGTCAGAATCACCGTTCCCAGGCAGATGCTCTTGAACACCATGGCGTAACCGTCGGCCAGCAGCATGCCGCCAAAGCCGATGGCCGGCCGCGCCCCCAAAACCATGGCCAGGGCGGTGAGGCAGCCGATCACGGTCAACCAGGGCAGCAGTTGCCGCTGCCGGGGCAAAAACAGATCAAAACCGATCAGCAGCACGGCGACGCCGATCAGCAGCAGTTCCGGAAGGACAGGTTCCAGGGCGGTCCAGTTGACGGCCACAGATGCAATCATGATCGCTCCTTTTGCACGTTGGCGAAAGTGTTCATGGGGTGTTCAATGCTCAAGGATGCAGGGCAAGAGTAAGCGGCGCCGCCTGACCGGCCAGCCCCAGGCCGTTGACCTGATCAAGCAGATGGCCCACCGAGACGTGGAGGAATCCGAGCAGGGCGTTGGGGTAGAGGCCGATCCAGAAGATCAGCAGCACCATCGGCAGCAGGGTGAGAATTTCGCGCAGATCAAGCGGTTTCAACCCGTGCATGGCCTCGTTGACCTCGTTGAAAAAGATCCGCTGGTAGAGCCACAGCATGTACCAAGCGCCCAGGATCAGGCCGGAAGCGGCAACCACCGCCGTCCAGGGGGCGCGCTCAAAACTGCCCAAAAGGATCAGAAATTCGCCGATAAAACCGTTGGTTCCCGGCAGACCGACCGCAGCTAGGGTGAAAAGGAGAAAAAAGCCGGCAAAGACCGGCATGGTGGTGGCCAGTCCGCCGTAGGCTGTAATCTCGCGGGTGTGGGTCCGCTCATAAACCATGCCGATAGCAAGGAACAGAGCGCCGGTGACCACGCCGTGGTTAATCATCTGCAAAATGGCCCCTTCCAACCCATGCTGGTTAAGGGCGAACATCCCCAGGGTGACAAACCCCATGTGGCTGACCGAACTGTAGGCGATCAAGCGCTTGAGATCGGTCTGGGCCAGGCAGATAATGGCCCCGTAGACAATGGCGATCACCGACAGCACCAGCATCGGCAGCATCATCTCGCGGGTGGCGTCGGGCAGGATGGGCAGGGAAAAGCGGAGGAATCCGTAAGCCCCCATCTTGATCAGCACCCCGGCGAGGATGACCGAACCGGCGGCCGGGGCCTCGGTGTGGGCGTCGGGCAACCAGGTGTGCACGGGCCACATCGGCACCTTGACCGCAAAGGCGGCAAAGAAGGCCCAGAACAGAATCAACTGCAGTTTGAGCGAATAGGGCTGCCCGGCCAGTTTGAGGATGTCAAAGGTGTGCCCGCCGTTCTGATAGAGCAGGATGACGCCCACCAGCATCAGCAGACTGCCGACCAGGGTGAAAAGGAAAAACTTGACCGTGGCGTAAATCCGGTTCGGCCCGCCCCAGACGCCGATGATCAGAAACATCGGAATCAGCATGGCCTCCCAAAAGATGTAGAAGAGGAAAAAGTCGGTGGCGCAGAACACCCCCATCATCGCCCCTTCGAGCAGCAGCAGGCTGATGAAGAATTCCTGCACTTTGGTGGTGATGGATTGCCAGGACACCAGGATGGACAGCACGATGATCAGCGCGGTGAGCAGGAGGAAGAGCACGCTGATGCCGTCGATGCCCAGGGCATAGTTGATGTGCAGCGCCTTGATCCAAGGGTGGACTTCGACAAACTGCATCGCAAAGGTGGTCTTGTCGAACAGCAGGAAGATCGGCGCGCAGAGCGCGAACTCGATCAAACTGACGATCAGGGCCATGATCTTGATGGTTGCGGTCTGCTGCCTGGGCACTATCAAGAGCGAAAGACCGCCGAGAATCGGGAAAAAAATCAGGGTGCTCAAAAGAGGTATGGACATCGAAGACGCTTCCGCAGGTAAGGTTTCGGGTTAGATGCTGACCAAGAGGACGACAACCAGCGCCACGGCGCCGCCGCCCATCCAGGCAAGATAATGCGAGACCTGCCCGTCCTGGATGAGACGCAATTTTTCGGAGAAAACGCCGATGGCCCTGGGAACGCCGTTGACCACGCCGTCTATGCAGGCCAGATCCACCACCCGCAGCAGCACCCCGCGACTGAACGCCAGGGTCGGTTTGACGATGCCGCCGATGTAGATCTCGTCGATGTAGTATTTATTGAGCAGGAGGCGATGACAAAAGGCCAGACGCTCGGCCACGATTGCGGGCAGATGCGGCTTGAGCCGGTACATGTAAAAGGCCAAGCCAATGCCGCAGACTCCAGCCAGGATGGAGCCGAGCATCAGCAGCCCCTCGGTCAGCCCGGAAACATGGACATGGGGATGGCCGAGCACCGGCTCAAGAAAATGGGCCCAGTGATTGTCGCCGCCGATGATCTTGGGTACGCCGAACCAGCCTGCGCCCACGGCTCCGACGGCCAGCAGAATCAGCGGCAGGGTGACCACCGCCGGGGATTCGTGGAGATGGTCGCGCTGATGGTCCGTGCCGCGAAATTCGCCGTGAAAGATGAGGAAAAAGAGGCGGAAGGAGTAGAAGGCGGTCATGAAGGCCACCAGCACGCCGATGGCCCAGGCAAACTTGCCGGCCCCGAGTTCGGTGTTAAAGGCCATGAGCAGGATCTCGTCCTTGCTGAAAAATCCGGCCAGTCCGGGAACGCCGGAAATGGAGAGCGAGGCGAGGAGAAAGGTCCAGTAGGTGATTGGCATTTTGTCTTTCAGGCCGCCCATGGAGCGGACGTCCTGTTCGTGGTGCATGCCCAGGATCACCGAGCCGCAGCCGAGAAAGAGCAGCGCCTTGAAAAAAGCATGGGTGAACAGATGGAAAATGCCGGCGGAATAGGCCCCGACCCCGCAACCGATGAACATGTAGGCCAACTGACTGACCGTGGAATAGGCGACCACCCGTTTGATGTCGGTCTGCACCAGGGCGATGGTGGCGGCAAACAGGGCGGTGATTGCGCCCAGCACGGTGATCAGGTTGAGGGCAAAGTGGGAGAGCTCAAAAATCGGGTTGCAGCGGGCCACCAGGAATACGCCGGCAGTGACCATGGTGGCGGCGTGGATCAGGGCGCTGACCGGGGTCGGCCCTTCCATGGCGTCGGGCAGCCAGACGTGCAGCGGAATCTGCGCTGACTTGCCGATCGCCCCGCAAAACAGCAACAGGGCAATCACCGTGGCCAGACTTGCCTGACCGCCGAACAGGGAGACAGTCTGGCCGGCAATGCCGTCCACCCGGCTGAACACCTCATGATAATGGAGGCTGCCAAACTGGGTGAAGATCAAAAACAGGCCAAGGATAAAGCCGAAATCGCCGAACCTATTGACGATAAAGGCCTTTTTCCCCGCATCCGAGGCGGATTGCTTTTGGTAGTAAAAGCCGATCAGCAGGTAGGACGACAGCCCCACCGCTTCCCAGCCGAAAAAGAGCTGCAGGAAGTTGTTGCCCAGCACCAGCATGAGCATGGAAAAGGTAAACAGGCTCAGGTAGGCGAAAAAGCGGTAATAGCCGTCTTCGCCCTTCATGTAGCCCACCGAATAGATGTGCACCAGGGAGCTGACGCTGGTGACCACGATCAGCATCACCGAGGTGAGCTGATCCACCAGAAAACCCACCGAGACAGTCAGGTTGCCCGAGGCGATCCAGGTGTAGAGATCCTGATTGACGATCTCGCCGGAGCGCACTCGGAAAAAGGCGGCCAAGGCGCAGCAAAACGAGAGCAGAACCGTGATGATCGGCAGCCAGTGCGCCCTGGTTCCCCAGCGTTTGCCCAGCAGCAGGGTCAGGACAAAGGAGGCCAGCGGCAGAAGCGGGATGGCAAGCAAGGAGGCCGGCATGGTGTTCATCCTTTGAGTTGGTTGACGGTGTCGACGTGAACGCTGCGCCGGCTTCGGTACAGGGCAATGGCAATGCCGAGTCCGATGGCGGCCTCGGCTGCAGCCACGGTGATGATGAAGAAGGTGAAGGCCTGACCGCGCAGACTCTCCAGGAAATGGCTGAGCGCCACCAGATTGAGGTTGACGCCGTTGAGCATCAGCTCAAGCGATAAAAACATGATGATCACATTGCGCCGGGTGAGAAATCCGCAGACGCCGATGCAGAACAGGATGGCGGACAGAGCCATGTACCAGGAAAGGGGAATCATTGCGCCGCCTCCTTGTGGTCGGACTGGGCTGGGAGCGGGGTTGTCGCCTCGTCCGCTGCGTTTGCTTCGGTTGCGCCCTCGTCGCGTCGCGCCAGCGCCAAACCGCCGATCAGGGCCACCAGCAGGATCAGGCCGCCGATCTCAAAAGGCAACAGATAGGTGGAATACATCTCCTGGCCCAGGGCCTTGGTGTGGGTGACTTGCTTGATCGCTTCCACCGACCAGACCCCTTTTTCGCCCAGGGTAAAGGCCGGAATCACGTAGAGCAGCGCTGCGGCCAGACCGCCGGCAATGACTCGCCCGATCCAGGGGTTGGCGATAAAGGCGTCCAGGTGCAGTTCCTCGCGCAGGCTGACCAGAAAGAGGACAAAAAGATAGAGCACCAGGATGGCCCCGGCGTAGACGATGATCTGCACCGCCGCCAGAAACTCGGCGTTGAGGGTCAGATAGAGCCCGGCCATGTGAAAAAACAGCACCAGCACCATGAGCACGCAGTGCACCGGGTTGCGCAGGCTGATGGCCAGGATGCCGCTTAGCGTAATCATCAGCGCGCAGTAGCCAAAAAAGATCTGGATAAACATGCACTCCCTCCTCAGGATTGTTCCGGCGTATGGTGCTGCCGCCATTTTCTGCCCACCACCTGCTGCTCGCCGCTCCATTCGGGCGACACCGGCAACCGTTTGGGCGCGGGCAGATCCTGTTCGGACAGGCCGCGCGGCCGCCAGAAGGGATTGACGTATTCTTCGACCGGCGTGTCTAATTCGGCTGCGAACCGATCCCAATTGGCCAGCAATTGCTCTTTGGTGAAATAGAGCGAGGGGCGGGTGTATGAGCCGTACTCATAGACCTCGGTGAGGACGATGGCGTTGACCGGGCAGACCTCCTCGCAGTAGCCGCAGTAGACGCAGCGCAGGGAATCAATCCGGTAGCAGTCGATCACCCGGCGGCTGCCCGGTTCCTTGTCCTTGTGCGAACGGATGCGGATGCAGCGCGACGGGCAGGCCATGGCGCAGCGCATGCAACCGATGCACTTGCAATCGCCGGTCTCGGGATCGCGCACTAGGGCATGCTGGCCGCGAAAACCGGGCCGTATCTTGGGTTTTTCATCGGGATACTGGCGGGTGATCGGCTTGGAAAACAGTCGCTTCAGAGTCAGGGTCATGCCCTGCACGATCTCGGCCTGGAAGATGGTCGCCAACCAGCCCCGTTTGGGTTTGTATTGAATCTGCATATTTTTTGAGAGCTCTCCCCTCCCCTTACCCGATCATCGCCTTGAGGCAGGCGGTGAGGACGATGTTGGCCAGCGCCAGCGGAATGAGCAGCTTCCAGCCCAGATCCATCAGCTGATCGTAGCGGTAGCGCGGCAGGGTGGCCCGGATCCAGATAAAAATGAACATAAACAGGTAGATCTTGAGCACGAACCACAGCGGCGGAAAAAAGGGAACCGCAAAAGGCCCGTTCCAGCCGCCAAGAAAACAGACCGTGCCGATGGAGGCCATGACCATCATGCCGATGTACTCGGCCATGAAAAAGATGGCGTAGCGCATGCCGCTGTATTCGGTGCAGTAGCCGGAAACCAGCTCGGTTTCCGCCTCGGGCAGATCAAAGGGCACCCGGTTGGTCTCGGCCAGCATGCTGATAAAAAAGACAAAAAAACCAATGCACTGGGGAATGAGATACATCCCCAGGATGGAGTTGCCCTGGGCCTCGACGATTTCGCTGAGGTTGAGCGAACCGGAGAGCAGCATCACCCCCACCAGGCTCAGCCCCATGGCAATTTCGTAGCTGATCACCTGGGCCATGGAGCGCAGGCCGCCGAGAAAGCTGAATTTCGAGTTTGAGGCCCAGCCGGCCAGCACCACCCCGTAGCTGGACAGCGAACTCATGGCAAAGATGAACAGCAGGCCGATGTTGATGTCGGCCAGTACCCAGCCCTTGGCAAAGGGCAGCACCGCCAGCGAGGTCATCATCGCAACCAGGCAGATGATCGGCGCGGCCAGGAAGGTCGGCCGGTCGGCGTTGGCCGGGATAATGTCTTCCTTGAAAAAGGATTTGACCCCGTCGGCGATGGGCTGGAGCAATCCGTGCCAGCCCACCCGCATCGGCCCAAGGCGCACCTGCATGTGGCCGATGATTTTGCGCTCAAAATAGGTTGCATAGGCCACATGGAGCATGACCACGGCAAAGAGGATGATGATCCACACGAGCAGGAGCAGGATATTCATAGGGTTCCTTCTGCTTAAAAAACCATTTTGAATGGTTGCACACTTTATTGAATCATTACTTCGTAATAATACAATGAGTCAGTTGGTTATTGTTGATTTAATTGAGGATCGTTGTCATGAATTATAAAAGCGGTATTCAAATCATGAACCTGTGACGGCCGAATTTTGAGTTGAAACGTCTTGATTTCTTTCCAATCGGTTTCTCCTCCTACCTGAGCTTCAAGAATGAAGTCATAATTTTTCAACTCAAACTTAAAGCTCGAAGGCATCTGCACAAATTCACAGATTTGCAACAGTGCTTGCCCTTTATGAACAGCAAATGGAGTAGCAAGGTCATTTTTTATTTTTTCATCAGGTTTTAATTTTTCTACAGTTGCATTAAAAAACAAGAAAGAACGTGTATTATCGATATTAAGAAAAGTAAGACGAAGATTTTCTACCAGAACTGGCAATGCACCTGGATTAAAAAATATTAAAGGCAGTCGGACAAATAGTTTATTCCCCAATTTCCCAGCAGCATAGGTTCGAACACTGCTCACGAGTAGAGAACCTTTTCTCCAATTCATCCACCAAAAGCTGAAAATAGTGAATGATAAAGCAAAACTACTGATCATGAGAGCTGTTTCACTCATTGTTGCTTCACTCATCAAAAAATTTACAACCTTCACCGGTCGGATTCGCCCAGAACCACGTCCAGGCTGCCGATGTTGGCGATCAGATCGGCGATCAACTCGCCCTTGGCAATGGCGGCCAAGGCCCCGATGTGAATGAACGATGGGGAGCGGATGTGCATCCGGTAGGGTCGGTTGTTGCCGTCGGAAATGAAATAAAAGCCCAGCTCGCCTTTGGGAACCTCGGTGGCCAGATAGACGTCGCCGGTAAGATAGGGGGTGCGGTCGCGAATCAGACGAATCAGGCCCGTGCCGTAGGCGCTGCTGTCGGCCTCGATCCGGGCGGGAATTTTGTTGGGCATGACCAGATCCGGGGCGTCCGGGCCGATGATCGGGCCGGGCGGCAATTGGTCGATGCACTGCTGGATGATGCGCGCCGACTGGTGCATCTCTTCCATGCGGCAACGGTAGCGGGCGTAGATGTCGCCGTCGCTGCCCAGCGGCACCTCGAACTCCACCTGATCGTAGGCGTCGTAGGGCTGATGTTTGCGCAGGTCGTAGTCAACCCCGGAACCGCGCAGGCAGGCGCCGGTGAGGCCAAGGGCCAGGGCTTCTTCGCCGCTGAGTTTGCCGACGCCGACGGTGCGTTTAAGCCAGATGCGGTTGGTGTCGATCAGGGTTTCGTATTCTTCGATTTTGGACGGGAAGATGTCGAGGAACCGCTGCAATTCATTGATAAAATGGGAGGTGACGTCCTGACGCACCCCGCCGATCCGGGGATAGGAGAAGGTCAGCCGCGCCCCGCACAACTCCTCGAACAGATCGAGCAGAATCTCGCGTTCGCGGAAACAGTACAAAAAGACGGTCATCGCCCCGATGTCCAGGGCATGGGTGGCCAGCCACAACAGATGCGAGCAGAGGCGCGACATTTCGCACACCAAGGTACGGATGTACTTGGCCCGCAGCGGCACGGAAATCCCCAGCAGCTTTTCCACCGCCAAACAGTAGCCGACGTTGTTGGCCATGGCCGCGATGTAGTCCAACCGGTCGGTGAGGATCAGGGCTTGGGCGTAGGTGCGGTTTTCCGCCAGCTTTTCAAAGCCGCGATGGAGGTAGCCCACCTGGGGTTTGCACTCGATGATGGTTTCGCCGTCCAGTTCAAGATCGACCCGCAGCACGCCGTGGGTGGCCGGATGTTGTGGCCCCATGCGCAGCGAATAGCGTTCGCCTTCGCCGTCGGCCACCGGAACTTCAAGAGTCTGTTGCGTGGGCGAGGTCATTCTTCCTCCTCCTGATCCGGGCCTGCCTGTCCGTGCGCATGCCCTTCCGGATCAAAACCGAATTTATCGAGTTCCTTGACCTGTTCCAGCAGTTCAGTCATGCCGGCCCACTCCACCTTGCCCTTGAGCGGGTATTCCTTGCGCAGCGGATGCCCGACCCAATCCTCGGGCAGGAGCACCCGACGCAGATCGGGATGATTGTTGAAGCGAATGCCCATCAGATCATAGGTTTCCCGTTCCAGCCAATCAGCTCCGCACCAAAGGCCAACCACCGAGTCGATGGCCGGGTCTTTGTCGCCGACCTCGGCCCGCAGGCGAATCTCGTGACGCAACGGGATGGAATAGAGATTGTACACCACCTCAAAGCGCGACAGCCCCGGATCCTTGCGGCGGGCGTTGTCGACCCCGCACAGCGAGCGCAGATGATTCATGCGCAGATCGTCGGAATCGCGCAGCCAGCGGAGCATCTCGACAATCCGACCGGGCCGGACAATCACCGCCGTCTGGCCCTGGTTGGAATAGCTGCTCAATATCTCGTCGGGGAACTCGGCCCGCATCCGCTCGGTTATCGCCACCTGCTCCATCGGAACTGCTCCTTGAGGATCTTTTCCTGTAATTTAAGAAACCCTTCCATCAGGGCCTCGGGCCGGGGCGGACATCCGGGCACATACACGTCCACCGGGATGATCTGATCCACGCCCTGGGTGACCGCGTAGGTGTCGAAGACGCCACCGCTGCAGGCGCAGCTGCCCATGGCCAGCACATAGCGGGGCTCGGGCATCTGATCGTAGACCCGACGCAGCACCGGCGCCATTTTTTTGGTCAGGGTGCCGGCCACCACCATGCAGTCGGCCTGACGCGGACTGGCGCGGAAGAGGATGCCAAAGCGGTCGAGATCGTTGGTTGAGGCCCCTGCATCCATCATCTCGATGGCGCAGCAGGCCAGGCCAAAGGTCACCGGCCAGATCGATCCGGACCGGCCCCAGTTGACCAGTTTGTTGAGCGGCCCCAGAATGGCATTGGCGCCGGGGATGTAACGCACCCCCTCTTCCAGCGGGACCATGGACGGTTCGCTTATTTCTCCCATTGCAGGACTCCCTTTTTCCAGGCGTAGACGTAGCCGACCAGCAGCAGCGCGATGAACAGCAGCATCTCCACCAGGGCGAACAGACCGAGCCGGTCGTAGCTCACGGCCCAGGGATAGAGGTAAATGGCCTCAACGTCGAAGATCACGAACAGGATGGCGATCAGGTAAAACTTGACCGAAAAGCGCATGCGCGGCGCTTCGCTCGGTTCGTTGCCCGATTCGTAGGCGATCAGTTTCTCCCGGTACGGCCGGCTGAGGCGGAAAAACCGGCCCACAAACAGGGTCAGCACCCCAAAGAGGACGCCGAAGATCAACAACAAAAAGATGCCAAGGTATTCCGGGGGCATGGCGTTCATGGCCGCGCTCCTCTCAGCGCCTGTTGCGCAGCAGTTGCTCGGCAAAAGCCTGACGCGCCGACTCCGAGGCCTGGCCCGGCGTGGTGAAGCTCAAACAACCGGTGGTGCATTTGCTGACGCAGGCCGGTTCCAGACCCTCATCGATCCGGTCCATGCACAGATCGCACTTGCCGACCTTGCCGGTTTCGGGATTCCACTGGGGCACGGTCCAGGGGCAGGCGGTGATGCAGGCCTTGCAGCCGACGCAGGATTTGGCCTCGACGTAGACGATGCCGTCCTTGTCGCGGCGGCGCATGGCCCCGGTGGGGCAGGCGTCAACGCACCAGGCCTTTTCGCAGTGAAAGCAGGCAAGGTAGACAAAGTCTATGCGCGGCAACGAACCAGCACTTGATGTCACCTCGATCATCCGGCAGTAAAAGGCGCCGGGGCCGCTGTTGTTTTTATCTTTGCAATGGACCTCGCAGGCCCGGCAGCCAATGCAGTCGGCCACGTTCTGGGTGACGATATATTTGCTCATTTCTGTTCTCCTGCGATTAGACCGGGGTAACGGTGACGAAACTTTCCGCGAGATTGAGACCGCCGCCGGCCTTGTCCCACTCTTTGAGCTTGCCCTGCATGAACATCTGATCGGCCAATCCCTTGCCAACGGACCTTTTTTTGGCGGGCACGTCGGTGCCGAAACCGTGGAGCATGAACACCGCCTGGGGATGGATCAGATCGGTGACGTAGGCGGTTATCGTGCCCTGCTCATCGCCGGACTCGACCCGCACCTGATCGCCGTCTTTGACGCCCAATTTTTTAGCGGCTGCGGTGTTGATCCACAGTTTATTGACGTTGAGCAGTTCGCACAGGATCGGGTTGTTCTGATGCTGGCCGTGGGCCTGGTAGCCGTTGCGGCCGAACAGCAGCCGGAAACTGCCCTCGGGCGGCGGAACCGGAGCCTCGTACGGCGGCAGCGAGGCCACGCCCATGGCCTCCCATTTGGGATTGACGATCTCGATCTTGCCCGACTCGGTGCCGAATTTGAGTTTGTCGCGATCAAACCAAAGGGCCTTGTCGCTCAGTTTGACAAAACCCTGGGCGTCAAAATCGGCAACAGAAAGCCCGGTGTCCTGCAACTGGAACTGCCAGATGTCTTCAATCGATTTGAACGGGAAATATTCGCCCTTGCCCATGCGTTTGGCCAGGTCCAGATAAATTTCCCAGCCGGCCTTGGTGTTGTTCAGGGGCTTGACGCACTGCTGTCGCCGGCCGAAACCGGGTTTCAGTCCTTTTTCGGTGCGCAGGATGTCGTCGCGCTCCAGGAAGGTGTTTTCCGGCAGGATGACGTCGGCAAACCAGGCGGTTTCGCTGAAGTTGACGTCCACCGCCACGATCAGGTCGAGTTTGTCCAGGATGCGCCGCTGTTCGTTGGTGTCGGGCAGGGCGATGAAGGGATTGTGGCGATGGACAAAATAGGCTTTGACCGGATAGGGCGTGCCGGTCTCAATGGCTTCGTAGGCGGTCTGGAGCATGCCCGCGCCTTTGTCCCACTGGGGAAAACGGGAACCGCAGCCGTCCGCCCGCTCTTCGCTGACCGCCGGAACCAGCGCAGCCAGACTTTTGAGGCCCGACTTGCCCACGTCTTTGGGGCCTTTGGGATAAAAGAGCCCGCCGGGCTGCTCGATGCTGCCCATCAGGGCGTTGAGGATGTGGATGATCCGCGAGGCGTGAAAGGAATCGCGATACCGGGCCAGCATCCAGCCGGGATGGATGATCACCTTGGGCCGGTCTTCGTTCAGTTCGCGGCAGAAGGCCTCGATTTCAGAGGCGGCGATGCCGGTTTCTTCGGCCGCCCATACGGGCGTGTACGGGGCGAGGAAGGTTTTGAATTCGGACAGGCCGGTTATGTAGCGTTCAGCAAAATCAAGGTCGTAATAGTTGTTGGAGAGCACACAATGGGCAATGCCGAGCAGCAGGGCGTAATCGGTTCCCGGTTTGATCTGCCAGTACCGGGTGGCCTTGCCGGCGGTGACGGAGGCGCGCGGATCGATGTAGGTCACCCGTGCGCCGTTCTTGACGCCCTTGAGAAAGCTTTTCACTTCCTTGACCTTCAGCGCCTCGGTGATGTTGCGGCCAAAGAGCACAATGTGGCGCGCATTGGCGTAATCGTAGGAAAAATCCTTGCGCCCCAGGCCGTAGACCGATTTGGAGGCGTGGTGGACGTTGCGGCCGCAGGTGCAGTCATGATTGATGTAATTGGGCGAGCCCAGGGCCTTGACAAAGGCCTGACGCAAATCGGCAAAGGGACCGCCGCGGTCGGAAAACATGATCGAGCGCCCGCCGTGTTCGGCAATGACGGCGTTCAGGCGTGTGGTGATGTAGTCGTAGGCCTCGTCCCAGGAGGCTTCCCTCCATTGCCCCTCGCCGCGTTTGCCCATGCGCAGCAGCGGCGCGGTCGGCCGCTGTTTGTCCGCCCGCTGGGCAAAAGCGGCCCCGCCCTTGGCGCAGAGACTGCGGCCCATGCCGCCGTCATGGCTGTTGCCCTCGATCCAGACCGGTTTGCCGTCTTCCACCTGCACAGCCACTGGACAGCGCACGGCGCACATGCCGCAAATGCTGTATTTCGTCTCTTTCATAGAATCCACCCCACACGCATTATCAGAAAACCGACGCAAATCCTTGCCGGCGACAACTCATCTTTTATAAGTAAATTTGATAGAACAATTCAATCCGGGCGACAACAAAAAAAACCAGGAACCATCCCGTCACGCTTCACGACGGTAAATGACGGAGCATCGCCAGGAATCGCGATTCCGCTGAAAACCACAGCCGTGTTCCGCCCGGTTTCAAATCAGTGTAATTGATAAAAAACTAACATTAAGCAAAATAATACTTAAAAGTGACTGTTATTTCTACAAAACTTGCCCATAAAAAGACAATCTATTTTGCCTTAGATTGCGTTCAATTAAATTGAACGTTGTTTGTAACCAATCGACCTGGAATGGTATTTCAGGATCACCACCCTGACGGCAGTTCAGGATACAGGTCAGAAAAAAAAATTCAACAGAATAGCGCGCTCCTGAGGCAAGGAACTTCCCCTCCACAAACCCACCATCAAGCAGGCTATCCCGCATTGTCCACACCTTTTTGGCGCCACAGGGTTGGCGCTGGCCAACCCTCCCGTTACCGACGCCACATTTAATTTCTACGTTAAAATAATTTTAGCCATGCCTATAAAATATCTTGACACCTTACGCCAACAAGGTAGATTTGCCCCCGTGTTAGTTACAGCTAAACAGTGCCGCGCAACGCGTCGCAGTCCGAGATTCAAACCAGGAGAAAAAATGCACCGCAGACATTGTCCCTTGCGCCGCGACAACGCGACGACGCCTTCATTCCCCCTGGCCATGGCCGGCGAAGGCGAACGAGTACAGATCGTGCTGTTCCGCAGCGGAACCATGATGCAGGAACGCTTGCTCAGCATGGGCATCAACCTTCACGATGAGATCCTGGTGATCCAAAAACAAAACGGTGGGGCCACACTCATCGAAAAATCGGGCACCCGGTACGCCCTTGGCGGCGGAATGGCCCATAAAATCAACGTAATCAGGTGTTAAAACATGGAACAGACATTGGCTGACATCTCCGTGGGGGAGACAGGCACGGTCCTTGGCTTTGTCAAGGGCACGCAGGCGTATCGACAAAAACTGCTGGCCATGGGATTGATCAAAGGCGCGGAATTTCAGGTGGCGCGGGTGGCCCCCATGGGCGACCCGGTTGAAATTCGGGTGCGGGGGTTCAACCTCAGCCTGCGCAAGGACGAGGCCAAGGCGCTGCTGGTGGGGAGGGCTGGTCAATGAAACAGCTTGTCATCGGTGTGGTCGGCAACCCCAACTGCGGCAAAACCACCCTGTTCAACTGCTTTACCGGGGCAAAACAGCGGGTCGGCAACTGGCCTGGCGTCACCGTGGACCGCAAATCCGGGGCCTACCGGTTTGAAGACGGCAAGGTTGAGGTTATCGACACGCCGGGCATTTATTCCCTGGCGGCCTCGTCCCTGGACGAACAAGTAACCCGGGATTTCATTCTGTCGCGCGAGGCCGATCTGATCGTCAACATCGTGGACGCCTCCAACATCGAACGCAATCTGTATCTCACCAGTCAGCTGCTGGAGATGCGGGTTCCGATGCTCATCGCCCTCAATATGATGGATATGGCGGCGGAGCGGCGGCTGGAAATCGACGTGCAGGGCTTGGCGCAACGCCTGGGTTGCCCGGTGGTTCCGCTGACCGCCTCAAAAAATCAGGGCATTGACGAACTCAAGGCCGCCATCCGCGACGCCGCCGGAAAAACCGACCTGCCAATCGCCGAAACCCTCTACCCGCCGCTGGTTCAGGAGGCCCGGGAACAATTGGCGAAGGATCTCCAGGATATCTGCGCGGTCAACAGAATCGATCCGAGCTGGCTGGCCCTGAAACTGCTTGAAGGCGACGAGCAACCGGCCAAACACATCGTTTTGGGCGAAACCATTGCAACCCGAATCGCCACGCTTCGCGCCGCCGTCGAACAGCAGGAGGACGAGGAGATCGACATTGTCATCGCCTCGGCCCGCTACGGTTTTATCTCCTGGCTCACCCAGGATTTGATCAAAAACCGGGGCCAACTCAACACCACCCTTTCCGACCGGATCGACCGGGTCGTGCTCAGCCGGATTTTCGGCATCCCCATTTTTCTGGCGGCCATGTACCTGATGTTCATGTTCACCATCAATCTCGGCGGGGCCTTCATCGACTTTTTCGATCAGCTGGCCGGGACCATTTTTGTTGACGGCTTTGCCGAGGTTTTGGGCGGCTTGGGCGCACCTGAGTGGCTGATTGCGGCGCTGGCCACCGGGATCGGCGGCGGCGTCCAGACCATGGCCACCTTTATCCCGCCGATCGGCTTTATGTTTCTCTTTCTCTCCTTCCTCGAGGATTCGGGCTACATGGCCCGCGCCGCCTTTGTCATGGACCGGTTCATGCGCTTCATCGGCCTGCCGGGCAAGGCCTTTGTGCCGATGCTGGTGGGATTTGGCTGCAACGTGCCGGCGATCATGGCCACCCGCACCCTCGAGAACGAGCGCGACCGCACCCTGACCGTGATGATGAACCCGTTCATGTCCTGCGGCGCCCGCCTACCGGTGTACGCGCTCTTTGCCGCCGCCTTTTTCCCCACCGGCGGGCAGAATCTGGTGTTTCTGCTCTACCTGGTGGGGATCGGATTCGCGGTGCTCACCGGATTGATTCTTAAAAACACCCTACTCAAGGGCGAGGTCACCCCCTTTGTCATGGAGATGCCGCCCTACCACCTGCCCACCGCGCAGTCGGTGCTGCTTCGGGCCTATGATCGCCTCAAGACCTTTCTGTTCCGGGCCGGCAAGGTGCTGATTCCGGTGATCATGGTGCTGTCGTTCCTCAACTCTCTGGGCACGGACGGCAGTTTCGGCAACGAGGACACCGACAAATCCGCCCTGGCCTCGATGAGCAAGGTGATCACCCCGGTGCTCAAACCTTTGGGCGTAACCGAAGAGAATTGGCCGGCCACGGTTGGCATATTTACCGGCATTTTTGCCAAGGAAGCAGTGGTTGGGACGCTGGACGCCCTATATACGGGCCTTGACCAGCAAGCGGCGACAAGTGAGGACGCGCCTGAACAAGAGGCCTTTGATTTTTGGGGCGGCATTAGCTCCGCCTTTGCCACTATCCCGGAAAACCTGCTGGGCGTGCTCGACACCGTTGCCGATCCGCTCGGGCTCTCGGTAGGCGACCTCAGCGACACCTCCGTTGCCGCCGAGGAACAGGAGGTCAGCGTCGCCACCTTTGGCTCCATGGTGAAACTGTTCGGCAGCCAAAGCGCCGCCTTTGCCTATCTGCTCTTTGTTCTGCTCTATTTTCCCTGCAGCGCCGCGATTGCAGCGGTCTATCGGGAAACAACCCTGGCCTGGACCGCTTTTGCCGGATTTTGGACCACCTTCCTGGCGTATCTGGCCTCCACCCTGTTTTACCAGACGGCAAATTTTTCGGCCCATCCCGGCTACTCCCTGCTGGTGATTGCCGCCGACCTGGGCGTCTTTGCCAGCGCGATCTTCGTGATGAAATTCCTGAGCGCAGGCCGACGCACGCCGCAAGGGGCCTTGGCCAATGCGGCGACCGCCGCCCCAGGCCTTGCCGGCAAGCAATGAGAGGCAACCCATGGATTTAATCCAGTTGAAACGCTATCTGCGCGAACGAAAAATCACCCCCTTGCAGGATGCCGCCTACCATTTCAAGGTCGACGTCGAAACAATCCGACCCTTGCTCAATGTCTGGATCGCCAAAGGCAAGGTGCACAAACGCAGCGAAACCGGCGGAGCCTGCAAAGGCTGCTGCAAATGCGATCCTGCGACCGTGGAAACCTATGAATGGATCGACTGATTTTTTGGGATTGCGCTGAAAAATTTTATTTATTATCAAACAGATTTGAAGTTATTACATAAATTAAAAAAATAACACCATCAACAAAGAGGAACAACCAATGACCAAAAAACTCCATCGACGCCTTGCTTTGACAACGGCCGGCATGCTGTGCCTGCTGAACACCCTTCCCGCTCAAGCGGCTCCCGCGAAGAGCGAGATAGAACAGCTGAAACAACAGGTGCAAATGTTGATGCAGCAGAATCAACAACTGAATCAGCGACTCACCGACATGGAAAAGGGCATGCAGAGCAAGCCCGCCACAACGCCCGAAAAAGCGGTCATCGAGGAAGAAGTCGCCCGTCAGCTCAAAGAAAAAAAGAGCGGCCCAAACATCAATGAGTATGTCAGTTTAAGCGGTTCCATCGAGGGAGATTACAAACTGTCGCAAGGCCGGGACGGCGCGAACAAGAGCGAGTTTGTCCTTGACACCGTCGAGCTGATTTTAGACGCCAAGCTCACCGATTGGGCCACTGGTAAAATTGTTGTCGATTACGACGGCGACGACGAGGATCGCCTGTACCTTGACGAAGGCCACATCACCCTTGGCAATACCGAGGAATTCCCTTTCTTCCTGACCGGCGGCAAAATTTATGCGCCCTTTGGCGATTACTCCACCAACATGATTCAAGATCCCCTGACGCAAACGGTGGGCGAAATTAATCCGAAGGGCGTTATTGCCGGCTACGAACACAACGGCATCACGGCAACCGTCTTCAGTTACAACGGCATGGACGAAGGCGACGAAGACAACGACACCATCAACGGATTTGGCGCATCGCTGGGATACAGTTATGAAGAAGAAGGCAAATCCCTTCAGGCCGGGGTTTCCTGGGTGAGCAACATTGGCGATTCCAGCGGCATCACCGATTATCTAGAAAGCGATGAAGACGGCAAGACGGCCATCTCTTCCATCACGGACGAAGTGCCCGGCCTGAGCCTCAATCTTGGCGGCAGCTACGGGGCCTTCTCGCTGATCACCGAATACACAACCGCTCTCGACAGTTTTACCGCCGCTGAACTTGCCTTTGGCGACAACGGGGCCGAGCCCAGCGCCTGGAACAGCGAACTCGCCTACACCACCGCCATAATGGACAAGGAAACCGTCTTTGCCGTTGGATACCAGAAATCCTGGGAGGCCTATGCGTTGGACACTCCCGAACACCGCTACATCACCTCGGCGTCGATGACTGTTTTCGAAGGAACCAAGGTTATTCTTGAGTACTACCTCGACGAGTTCTACGATCAAGATCCTGATGCAATCAATGACGACGGCTACGGCTTCACCACCAGATTAGCCTACGAATTTTAACGTTTTTTAAATAATTTAAGGCAACTCTTCTGCTCTGGGAAAAGCTCTTTTCCCAGAGCTTTTTTTGGAACTCTGTGATTAGCCAAAGCTAAAAACTTTGGGGAGTTATGAACAGCGCCTCCCGTCGATAACCACCGGAGACCTTGTTCGGCAACACATTGCGCAAAACGTAGATCAAGGAACAGATCATGGCAAAAGCACTTATTGTTTTTGGCTCCACCACGGGCAACACGGCAACGGTTGCCAGGCAAATCGGACACATTTTCACGCAAGAGGGAATAGACGTGCGCATCCAAAATGTCCGCACCATAAAGACAGAAGAGGTGGGGCGTAGTTTTGACATAACGCTGCTGGGAGCTTCGAGCAGGGGCAATATTGACACGATTGCATTCCAGGAGGATTTTGCCCCTCTTTATGAAGACATCCGCAAGGCCGACATTAAAAATCAAAAAGTGGCGCTCTTTGGCTGCGGCGACTCCACGCGCGAATATTTTTGCGGCGCGGTTGATTTGCTCCAAGAAAAAATTGGGGATCTCGGCGGCATAGTCGTTAATGAATCCTTGCGGGTCGATGGCGATCCCCAGGCAGCCTTGGCGACCATCATCCAGTGGGCCTTGGACGTGGCCAGCGAAACCTGCCAGGCGTCGGCGCCGCCAATACAGTTAGAGTGACGCCTCGCAAGGCAACGGTTGCCGCTTGCTCACGCGACGGTTTTCGCTCAAGCCGGAACCATGCCTACAAAAGGCCTGTCGCGGTGAACACGCAGGGGAACCACCTGGGCGACAGTCGTCAAAACAAATAGTATCCAAACGGCAAAACGTCGTTTGGGCGGAGATTTGCATGACCTGCTTTAAAGACCTAGACTTTCATCTTTTTATTGAGAGTCTCATTCGCACCATCGAGATCAAAGACATGTATACTGCCGGTCATTCCAGACGAGTGTCAGAAATTGCGGAACTCATGTGCAAGGGATTGCACATGTCCGACCAGCATTGCGATTATTTGCATGTTGTTGGTCATCTCCACGATATTGGCAAAATTGGCATAGCCGAAGGCATACTGATGAAATCGGGAAAATTGAGCAAAGCTGAATACTACCTGATGCAGCAGCATTCGGAAATTGGGGCCTCAATTTTTGAAAACCTCCCTGGTCTGGAAAAAATGGGGAAAATCATCCGGCATCATCACGAACGCTTTGACGGCAAAGGATATCCCGACCATCTCCGGCATGACGAAATCCCCCTGGAATCGGCCATCATTGCCATTGCCGATTCGTTTGACGCCATGACCACGTTCCGGCCGTACAAGCGGGCCATGACGGCCGAACAGGCCCTAGCTGAAATTGAGAGGAACCGGGGAACGCAATTTCATCCCGACCTCTGCGATTTGTTCATCGATCTGTTTGGGGCCAATCAAGACAAACTGGCCGCCATGACCCACGAATATGTTCAAATGTATTCCACAGGTTACGTCCCGTTCAATTCAAGAGGCACGGCAATGGAAATTCCGGCAACACTCTGCAGTTAACGCCCTCTCTCCCCTCCAAACCTCCCACTGAGCCACGATCAAGGGAACGCATAAGGGCGAGACACACAGAAAACGCCGAAGCGGAATGCGCCTATCGTTGGGTTTCATGTCAGAGGAACTTGTGATTGTTTTTGTTTCTTGTTAGGAGTGCATTAGTATGGTATTTTGGCCATTTTTTCACTTAATAGCAGCAGATGTTTAATTAACATACTGATGTTATTAAAAAATTACAGCATTGACGTCTCAGTTTTTTGAACAAAAACGTCTGGATATTGCTGCGCACTCTTACACAGAACAATTTCAACCCACTAAAGGAGAGCTACGACCAATGAACACCCTCGTCAAACACCCCTTATCGGCAGCTTGCGCCTCAGTTTTGCTCTCAGCCACGCTCATGGCAGGGCACGTTCAGGCGGAAGAAGCAACCGAAGCCAATCCGCTCCAGTTCTACACCGGAGATAACGGCAGCTATGCAAAAGTGACTCTGGAGGCTGACCTGGGATTTTTCACCCAGGGCAACTCCAATTTCGGAGCGTCTACGGATTCAGACTCCTGGTGGGAATCACTGATCCGTCCGGGCCTTGACGTCAGCTACACGCTGCCCAGCAGCCAGAGAATCTACGGACTCATTGACGCCGTGCAGGCCAACACCTTTGGCGGCATCGACGCCGGCGGCACCAATGCATCCGATTGGGCACAGGGCGACGTCCATGATCTCCGTATCGACCATGCCTATGTTGGATGGCGTTCAGGCAATCTTTTCAATTCGCTCGGGGAAGATTTTCTGGATCTTTCCTTTGGCCGCCAGAATTATGTTGCAGGCGACGGCTTTCTTTTCGCCAGCCAGGGATACGGCGGATTCAACCGCGCCGCCTACTGGATTGGTGGCCGCAAAAGCGCTGAATACGCCGGCATTGCACGGATGAAAAGCGGCAACTGGTCGGGCGACCTAGTCTACTTCGAGGCTGACGACAGAAAGGAAACCGACACGCAGGTCGGTGGCGGCAACCTGAACTATGCGGTTGAGAAAGTCGCCAACATCGGCGGCGGATTCTACTCCATCAGTTCCGACCTCGAGTCCAGGGATTCGATGAAAGTCTACAACGTCCGCGGCGGCATTTATCCATTTGCTTTGGCGGACGGCGCGCCGGCTCTCAAGACGTTCAAGATTGACGCCGAGTATGTGCATGAAGCGGCTGACGGCAACTATGACAACGGCAACGCCTGGTACATTGCGCCCAGCTATCAGTTTGAAGCAATGCCGTGGACACCGACCCTCACCTATCGTTACGCAAGTTTTAACGAGAATTACGATTCCCTCTTCTATGGCTCGTCTGATTGGGGCAACTGGTATCAGGGGGAAATTCTGGGCGAGTACATCATAGACAACTCCAACCTTAAGTCGCACATGATTAAATTGAAGGTTCAGCCAACCGAATCGGTTGCCGTCAATTTGATTTACTACAAGTTCATGATTGATGATACAGCTACAGCTTCAGACATATATAGCAAGACAGTAACAAGCGACAGCCTTGCCGATGAATATAACTTAATTGTCGACTGGACCGTCAACCCCCACCTCTCGGTTTCCGTTGTCGGCGCCATTGCTGATCCCGACGACGCTGCAGCCGAGATTTTCGGCGACGACACCTGGTCATACATGATGCTTTTCGGCTGCATCAAGTTTTAACCCGCCAGCCAGCCGTACTTGGGACGCTGCAGGAGCATTGGCGCACACAGCAAAAAAACCTGATTAAATTGCAGCAACCCATGCAAAGGTAAAACGCGGGAGAGGCGCTTCACACAGCCTCTCCCGCGTTTTTGTTTTTCAAGCCTGTTGTTGCACTGCAACAGCGCGATTGAGCCCATGCGCATTGCAAGGGATCAGGGGGCATCTGTGGCCCCTTCCCTGAACCCGGCCTGACGGTTCAATGAACAAACCACCACACTCCCGAGATCTCCATACCAGACACAGCGCAACGAATGGCGCCTGTCTGCACAAGATCACATGTTCAACAAGTTCTACTGTGCAGCGCTGCGGCCACAGCCTGAGCCAAGTCGCTGGTGTTGACGGGTTTCATGAGAAATTGATGGATGCCATGGTATGCTGCAGACTGCTTACTGACGATTTCACTGTACCCGGTGCAGAGAATGATCGGCAGATCTTTGTCGATTTGTCTCACTTCCCGGACAAGTTGCACGCCGGTCATCTCGGGCATGGTTTGATCGGTAATCAGCAGGTCATAGTTATGAGGCGCGGCGGCAAACATTTGCAAGACATTGGTGCTGCTCAGGCTGGCAGTGACATGGTAACCAAGCAGTTGCAAACTTTCTTGAATAACTTCCAGGAAAAAGGGTTCGTCATCGACCAGCAGCACACGTTCGCCCCTTCCCATGGGGAGCGGCGGCAAAATGCCGCCATTAGGGGCCGCGTTTTCTTGGGTGAGCGGCAGATAGATATCGAACCGCGTCCCCGTACCGATTGCGGATTCAATCTCAATCAGGCCCTGATGGCTCTTGATGATACCCAAGACCACCGCCATGCCCAACCCGGTGCCCTCGTTGACGTTCTTTGTGGTGAAATAGGGCTCGAAGATTCGTTCCAGTACCGCCGGGGACATGCCGCAACCTGTATCGATCACCTGAAGTTGGATATACTCCCCCGCTGGGATGGCCATGGACAGGAACTGGCGAGGTTCATCAAGGAATATTTTATCCAGGGCTATGGTCAATTGACCGCCCTTCTCCCCCATTGCATGGAGGGCATTGGTGGCCAGATTCATCACCACCTGATGCATCTGGGTGGAATCACCAAGAATACGGCCTGACACCTGCGCCATTTGCTGCCGGATGGTGATCGTGCTCGGCAAGGTCGAACTCAGCAATTGGATGGATTCTTCAATCACCGGCACAAGGTCGAACGGTTCCATGACCGTGGCGGTGTGGCGGCTGAAGCGCAGGATCTGCTGGACCAGGTTTTTTGCCCGGTTGCCGCCCTCCAGCACCCTTTGCAGGTTGTCGCGAATTTTTGCATCCATGGCCGAATCGGCCCGATAGAGCGCCAACTCGGTGTAGCCGATGATCCCACCTAAAATATTGTTGAAATCATGGGCAATTCCACCGGCCAGCGTCCCGATGGCCTCGCTCCTCTGGGCATGGATCACCTGTTTTTCGAGAGCGGCCTTTTCTTCGGCCAGGGCCAGTTCCTTGCTCAAGTTGTGGATAAAAACCCCTATGTAAATCGGGTTGCTTTGCTCGTCGACCACCAGCCAGCCCTTGGCCATCACCGGCACGAGGGCGCCGTCCTTTGTCGTGTATGAAAACCGGATCGGCTGATCCTGGGCAATTCCCGACTTGAAGGCGAGGATGGCCTCGACGATCCGGGCCTGATCCTCGGAAGGCACGAACTCCCTGAAGTGTTGCTGGACCATTTCCTCATGGCAGTAGCCACTTTCCCGCAAGAATGCCCGGTTGACATCCAAAATCGTCCCGTGAAAGTTAACGAGCAGGATACCGTCAGGGTTGGTGTTGAAAAAAGAACGGAACCGGAATTCGCTTTCACGCAGGGCAGATTCCGTTTGCTTCCATTCGGTAATGTCGCGGACAATGCACTGCAGGCAGGTCTCGCCCGTGAGGTCAACGGCGCTCATGCGCATATCGGAATGGAACAGGGCGCCATCGAGCCGGAGGTGTACCCATTCAAATTGTTGGGGACGGCCCTGCAGCGCCTCGTGGATGTAGCCCATGCCGTGTTCGGCAAAGGTACGTCCGTCCGGCTGGAGCCTCGGTGAAAAGAATTGCGGCGACATGCCAACGAACTGATCGCGACTCCCCCTGAACATCTCCAGGGTCTTGATGTTGCAATCAACAACCACATCCTCCTTGAGGATAAAAATAGCGTCGCTGCCTGATTCAAACAGGGTTCGGTAGCGCCTTTCGCTCTCCATAAGCGCGAACTCAGCCAATTTACGATTGGTAATGTCGGTATTGATACCGGTGACCAGGAGAGGGGCTCCGTCTTGATCCCGTTCCACAACCTTGCCCCGACTGACTATCCACCGCCAATGGCCATCGCGGTGGCGCATCCGATATTCAACCACCTTTTGAGCATTGTCCGGCGAGGACATCAACTGCCTGAGGGCTTCGACCGCAGCCGGATAGTCTTCGGGATGACAGAGCTCGGCCCAGCTATCGGCGGTCATGGGCAGTTCCCTATCGTCGTATCCAAGCATTTCGTACCAGCGGGGGCTGTAATAGGTACGCGAGGCCTTGGGATACCACTCCCAGATCGCGTCGGTGGTGGCGGAAAAGGCGTGAGCCAACCGTGCCTCGCTTTGTCGCAATGCCTCTTCCGCAAGTTTTTGGGCGGTGACATCCTTCAACGTGCCCAACATGCGAACCGACTTGCCCAGCTCATCGTAAAGATAGGCGCCCTCTTCGTAGACATCATAATAGGTCTGGTCCGCCTTGCGGAATCGATAGGTGGCTGAATACAGTGACCGATCACGGCGGGCGACCTCTATCAGGCCAAGGGTCGTGGCTCGGTCATCGGGATGAATGCGGTCAACCCAGCCAGTAAACCCATGACTGTTAAACGCTTCCGCTGAATAGCCGGTGATCTCCTTGATCCGGCCGGACCACAAGATGGATCCGGAAGCCACATCGTAATCGTAGATCAATTGGCCGCTCAGCTCGGCGGTTTGACGAAATCGCTGTTCGCTGTCCTGCAGCGATTGCAGCATGGCCACCCGTTCGCTGATATCCTGGATGGCCACTGCGGCCCCGACTGCGGGATTGCTGCGATCGAGCGGAGCGGCAAACAGAGAGACGTGGCGTAGTATACCGTCTTGCCGCTTGAATTTGGTTTCAACATAACTGTTGCCCCGCTCCCAAAGCGTATCGTAGAGAGCTCGGCCCACCCGGACAAATTCCTCCTCGGTTTCGTACAGAGTACGAGAAGATTGGTTGAGTAGATCAGCCACGGTATACCCGGTGATGGTGGTGATTTGGTCGTTGACCACCTGGAAGCAGCGATCTTTGAGGATGACCAACCCCACCGGCACCGCCTGAAAGAGGCTGCTCAACACATTTTCGTGGTGCCGCAACTGTTCTTCCATCTGTTTTCGGGCCGTGATGTCGATGAACATGCTGATCACGCAAGGTTCGCCGCCTGCTTGAAATACAGCGGAAGAATAGAGGATGTGGCGTTGGGTTCCATCGATTGTGCTACCTAAGGCCTCCTGGTTGTGGAGACTTCCCGTTGCCAGCAGCTGCGTCCTCGCCTCCCGGCTTTTTTTGAGTTGGGCAGGGGGAAGAAAGTCTTCAGGCGTTTTACCCAGAATATCGTCACGCTTTCTGCCGCCGCTCATTTGTTCGTACGCCGGATTAGCGTCCAGATACACCCCATCACCGAGACGGTTGATGACAATGCCATAGGGGGCGTGTTCAAAAATAGCCCGCCAGGCCGATTCTCGCTCTTCCAGGGCGCGTCTGTTTTGGTTGCGTTCGGTCATATCGCGCAGCAGGACGAGCAGATGGGGCGCACCCGCCAGATCGAACCCACTTAAAGAAACCTCGGTTTCCCGGATACTGCCATCGGGGAGAAGAATGTCCCAATCAAATTGTTGGCGACTCTGCTGCTTGGCGGCGGTAAGCCATTGTTCGGTACGTGCAACCGAGGGGTGGCCGTCCCCTTGCGTGGGGGGCGACAAGGCCGCAAACCCCGCGCCGAGCACATCCTGCCTTGATCGCTGAAACAGGCGCAGGGCCTCATCATTGCATTCGATGACCACGCCTCCGGCCAAGAGGAGAATGGCATCGCTGGCGCTTTCAAACAACGCCCGATAGCGCTGTTCGCTGGACAGGAGTCGCTCTTCGATGGCCTTTCGTTCGGATATGTCAATATAGACGCTCCGGACACCGACAACCTCGTCATCCACTGAAATCGGCTGGGAGTAGACCAAAGCTGCGCCCCTGGATCCTTCCTTGCCGATCAAGGGATACTCCGTTGGTTCCAGTTGCTGGCCCTTGAACATCAGTTGCAGACGTTGCTTGATCTTGGGGTGCAACTGCGGCGGCGCCAGGGAAAAAAAATCGATACCCTGGTCAAGCTCCGCCGCAGTGCGATTAAAATGGTGCAGGGCGGTTTTATTCGCCGACACCATGCGGCCATCACGATCAATTTCATAGACCACCACGGGGAAGGAATCGAGCAAGTGCTGATACCGCTGCTCGCTCTTGTGCAGCTTTTGGGCGGTCTGTCGCTCTAGGAGAGTCAGACGTCCCATCTCCGCCAGCAGCTCAACCATGATTTCCAACCGATCGGTCAACCCGGCCAGGGCCTCATCGGTCATAACCGGAGGCGTGGCCGGGCCGCTGATATCGCCAATCGCGGTCTCTTGGCGGTCCCCCTCGCCTTCCGCACATGACCCGGTACTTGCGGCACATCGAGAAAACATGCCGATAAAAATGCTCCCCAGATGGATGTTGTCGATCATGATAGGGGCGCCGATGGCACTCAAGCCATTGTCGCAGGTATGGAGCGTGGTTTTTTCCCACGAAGAAGGCTGGGGTTCCAGAAATGGGTTGGCTGCCAAGCAGTTCCGAAACGAATGGACGGAGCAGGTTGCCCCCTGAATGCCGTACCGACAGGACCAATCCGCCTCAAAAACAACCTCCCCATGTGGATCGATGAGACAACATCCCATTTCGATGGAGGCGCTGAACCGGCGCAGAGCCGATTGCAGCCTGTGGATGGGAAGCAACTGGTCAAAGGGCGGGATTGTTTGCATCATGGCTCGTCATGAAAATAGGAGGGTGTGTTTTGCACGGGCCCGGAAATTTAGCTGTATCAATCGCTGTTGGTAAAAACCGCTGTCTCAACCCAACAGAGGTTGGTTTGGGGGCATGGGGGTATTCGGTTTTGATCTGGGTGATCTCGACCACCATATTCAGTAACGCCATCGCTCACCGGTGGAGCGTCCACAATGCTTTGCAGAACAATATCGATGAAAGTCTTGGTCGTTGACAAATGTAATGCAGCCCCCCAGGAAAACAACCGCTTGGCTGTCCCCCAGGGGCCTGCCGCCTTTTGCTTACACCTTGAACTGCTTGACCAGTTGTTCCAAATGGGCGGCCAATTGGGCCAGTCCCTGGGCACTGTTTTGCACCTGGCCGCTGCCGTCGCCCACCTGGGACGATTGCTGGTTAATGCTGGCGATGTCGCGGGTGATATCGGTAATGACCACCGTGCTCTGGGCCACGTTTTCGTTGACCTCGGCAATGCCTTGGGAAGCCTGGGCAATGTTGCCGGCAATTTCGCCGGTGGCTGCGGACTGCTCTTCTACCGCCGTGGCGATGCCGTTGATCACATGATTGATCTCGACAATAATGGTGGAGATCTTCTCGATGTCTGCCACCGTGGTGGAGGTGGTGGTCTGCATATCACCGATCTGGTTCTTGATGTCTACCGTGGCCGCGGCAGTCTGACGGGCCAGTTCCTTGATCTCGTTGGCCACCACCGCAAAGCCCTTGCCCGCCTCGCCGGCCCGGGCCGCCTCGATGGTGGCGTTCAAAGCCAGCAGGTTGGTCTGCTCGGAAATCTCGGTAATGGTTTCGGTCACCCTACCGATCTTGCGGGCCGCCTCGCCCAAGGCAGTCATCTTGTCCGAGGTGAGCCGCGATTGCGTGACTGCGCCCTCGCTGATGGCACGCGCCTTTTCTGCGCTTTGGGCGATCTCTCCCACGGTAGAGGTCATCTCCTCGGTGGAAGAGGCCACCATGTTGACGTTGCTGGTCGACTGCTCCATGGCGGCCGAGACCGACTGCATGTTGGTGCTCATCTCCTCGGTGGCGGCGGCCACGGTAGCGGCCTTGTCGGAGGTGTCCTTGGCGGCGGAAGACAGTTGGCGAGACACCGCCGCCATGTCGTTGGAGGCGGCGCCCAGCTGGTCAACACCGGCGATGATGTTGCGGATCATTCCGGCCACCTGGGTGGCCATGCTATTGACCGAGTTGGCCATTTGACCGATTTCGTCCTTCTGGTCGGTGACCATAGTGTTGGTGAAATCCCCCTGGGCCATGATCTCGGCCAGGGCTGCGGCTTTGCGTATCGGCACGGTGATCGACCGAACAAGCAGGAAGGCGATCAATACGCTGAAACCTACGGCAGCGGCCAGGCACAGGGAAATGACCCGGGTCGCTGTGGAGGCGCCGCGCTCGGCTTCTTGGCCAGCCTGTTGGGCTTTTTCGGACTCATATTCGTTGAATTCATTCAAGGCCTTGAAATATTCGCCTTGGATCAGGCGGAAATCGCCCATCAGCAGGGTCTTGGCCTCCTGGAGGCGATCTTTTTTGATCAGGTCGAGCAAGGTCTCGAGGTGGCGGGAGAAGATCGGCCGGATGTCGGTGATCATCTTCGTCAACAAGACCCGCCCTTGTCCCTGCTTCACCGTTTTATCGAGTTCCTCCAGGATGTCGCTCGCAATCTTGCGTGCCTCGGCAATCCGTTGGAACTCCATGGCCGTAAGATTCTTGTCATTGTCGATGAGCAGGAGATTGCGCGACGCCCGGGCTACGATATTGACGTTGTCGATCAAATGGTTGGCCTGCTCGACCTTGACCAGCCGATCGTTGACCAATATATGGATATCATCGTTCAAGTCGTGGATTTTTTTGATACCATAACCGCCCACCAGCACCATCAACACCAGCAGAATGCCAAAGCCGCAGCTCAGCCGCGTTCCGATCTTCAAATTGTTTAACACTGTTACACTCCTTTGCAAGTATTTCGGGTGCGGCCTCGTGATGACCCCGATCCCGTCTTCATCAATAAAAAGGGCGAACCCCTTTCTCCTCTGAGTTGACAGCCGCCCAATGGGTTGGCGCGTGTGGTATTGATGCTCCAACCCCCGCAGTCCCGTCATTGGCGCGGGCTGTTTTTCTGCAGATACACGTGGTGGCTCCGGTAAGGGCGCCATGCCGAAGTGCCAACCTTTCACGGTTGGTTGTGGCCGGCCAATCTGGCTTGGCCACGCGGGTCAGTTGTCATCGAGACTAAGGACCTTGTCGATGTCGAGCAGGCCGATGAGGCGATGTTCTCGTTTGCAGACCCCGGTGAAGAAACGCCCCTGGATGCCTCGCATGTTGGCGGGCGGGGGCTCTTGTTCGCGGAAATCGACGCTGACCACGTCGCTGATCCGGTGCACCAAGATGCCGACCTTGCCGCCGGCGCTGTTGACGATAATCACCCGGCACTGAGAATCCGGCTCGGTGGAGCCCAGCCCCAGTCGTCGGGCCAGGTCGAGCACGGTGACGATCTGGCCCCGCAGGTTGAGGATGCCAAGCACGTCGGCCGGCGCCTGCGGCGCCCGGGTGAGTTGGCTGAGCTTGTTGATCTCCTGGATCTGGCGGATCTCCATGCCGCAGAGGGCCTCGCCCACCTGAAAGGTGGCCAGTTCGACGCGGCTGTCCTGGGGGGATGATGGGGTCATGCGGGCTCCTTGCTCCTCGTGCATCAGGCGGCGACCGTGGCCCGGAGGTAGCGGCAGACGCCCTCCACCAGCCGCTCCCGGTCCAGTTTGATATGGTATTCCTCAACCCCGGCGGCCTTGCCCCGGGCAATGTCCTCCTCGGCGGCCAGGGTGGTCAGGGCGATGACCGGCAGGTGGCCGAACTGCTGGGAATGCTTGATCCTTCTGGTCAACTCGAAGCCGTCCAGGTTGGGCATCTCGATATCGGTGACCACCAGGCCGATGACCTTGTGGTGGGCCTCCAACAGCTTCCAGGCATCGAGGCCGTCGACCGCGTCCACAACCCGGAAGCCGGCCTGCTCCAGATAGCTGCGCACCTGGGTGCGGAAGAACTCGGAATCGTCGACGATGAGGACCAAAGGCGCATTCTCGTTGCCGCAGGCAGCCCCATCCTCGAACCAGTCGGGATGCAGGGTTTCCACCAGCTCGAAGATGTCGACCAGCATGGTGGTGGTCCCGCCGATGATGGCCGAGCCCATGATGCCGGTCTGCTTCAAGGTGACCGCGTCGATCTCCGCCGAGACCTCGATGGCGTCCACCGGACCACTGGCCAGCAGGCCGACGTCCTTGCCCTTGAGATGGAAGACGATGACCAGCAGATTGTCCTGGTCGGCCAGGGGCAGCACTGCGGCCGCCTCGTCGACGCTGAGCAACGGCAGGCTGCCGCCCCGGTACTGCATCACCCGGCGGTTGCCGATGGCTTCGATCTGGGACCGGTTGATCTTCTCCACCCGCTCCACCAGACTCAGAGGCACGGCGAACTGCTCTTCCTGGGCGCTGCGGAAGGTGAGCAGCGCCTGCTGGTCCTGGCTTTTAAGCAGGGTTTCCCGTGCCAGTTCGCCCGCCCGCCGGGAGCCCTCCAGGGAGGTTAACCGGGCCATCAAGGCCAGGTGGGCGATGTCGAGGATCAAGGCGATGCGGCCGTCGCCCATGATGGTGGCCCCGGCATAGCCCTGGCAGCTCTGGAGATGGCGACCGAGCGGCTTGATGACGATCTCTTCCGAGTCGAGCAGACGGTCGACGATCAGGCCATAGCGGAACGCCCCGGTCGTAACCACCACGATATTGAGGGCGCTGGACGGGCTCTGCCGACGGTCGGCGTCCCGGCGCTCCGGCCGCGGCTCAGGATCGCGGACGGCGGGCGCGGCGGGGTCGAACAGCGGCGAGGTCCGCGAGCGGCGGTCGGCGATGTTGTGGCGGCGATCGCCGCGGGTGCAGCCTGCTTCCTCGTCGTAATAGATCCGCTCGATCCTCAGGACATCGGACAAACGGATCAGCGGCAGGAGGGTGCCCCGCAGCCGGACCACCTCGGCGTCGCCCACCCGCTCGATCCGCTCCTTGATCTGCGCAGCGGGGATGCGCAGCAGTTCTTCGAGGTTGGCTTGAGGGATGGCGTAGCGCTCGTTCCCGGTCATGATGATCTGACAGGGAATGATCGCCAGGGTGAGCGGCAGCTTGATGGCGATGCGGGCGCCTTGGCCAACCACCGAGTCGATCTCCAGGGTCCCGCCCAGTTGGTCGAGGTTGGTCTTGACCACATCCATGCCCACGCCCCGGCCGGACACGTCGGTAACCCGGGCGGCGGTGGAGAAACCCGGCAGGAGGATGAGGTTGAGCTTCTCCTTGGCCGACATCAATTTGGCCTGGTCAGCGGAGATCAGCCCCTTGGCCATTGCCGTGGCCGCCAGTTGGTCGCCGTCGATTCCCCGGCCGTCGTCGTTGATCTCGATCACCACCTGGCCGGCGGCATGATAGGCTTTGAGCACCAGGACGCCGTGCCCCGGCTTGCCCTGGCTCCGCCGCTCCCCTGGGGGCTCGATGCCGTGGTCGACGCTGTTGCGCACCAGGTGGGTGAGTGGGTCGCTGATCGCCTCGATGATGGTCTTGTCGAGTTCCACCTCCTTGCCGACCAGGTGGAGTTCCACCTCCTTGCCCAGTTTCTTGGCCAGATCCCGCACCATCCGCGGAAATTTGCCCAGGACATTACCGATGGGCTGCATCCGGGTGAGCATGATCGCCCCTTGCAGCTCGGAGGTCACCAGGTCAATGCGCTGCCCCACCGCCTCGGCCTCGTGAACCGCGCCGGAGCCGATGGTCTGCAGCAGTTGGTTGCGCGACAACACCAGTTCGCCCGCCAGATTCATCAGCTGGTCGAGCAGGGCCACCGACACCCGGATACTGGTCTCCGGCTTGCCGGCAGCCGCCTCATCGTCTGGCTGCGGTGTTTCATCGCCAGTGGATGGAGGAACCATTGCCGCCGGGGCAGCCGACCACTCCTCGGGGGGGCGAGGGGCGACCGGCTGTTCCCCGGCGGCGATGGCATTCAAGGCGGCGACGGGGCCGCTGATATCGGTCTCGTTGCTGCAGGAGACATCAGCCAGCAGTTGCTTGAGCCTGTCCGTGGCCAGCAGCAGGGCGTTGATCACCTCCGGGGTGGGGGTCAGCTTGCGGGTGCGCACCAGGCTGAGCACGTTCTCCGCCGCATGGGCCAGGTTCTGGAGTACATGCAAACCCACGAAACCGGCGCCCCCCTTGATGGAGTGGATCGACCGGAACACCTTGTTGATCCGCTCCTTGTCATTCACTGCCCCGCCCTGCTCGATGGCAAGAAGGTCGCCCTCGATATCGGCCAGCTGTTCAACCGACTCTTCGACGAACGCTCCAAGGAGCTCGTCGTCTTCGCTACTGCTCATGCATGTTTCCTTGCTGAAATGGATCTGGAGCGCCAGAGCTGGCCCCCGGCATGTTTCACTTTTCTGCAAATAACCGTATGCGGGGCCAGGCTTGGCCCGAGCGGGCGTCTTCCTTTGGGTGCTGCTGAAAATGATTGCCCGTCTTCTGCAATGGTATGCTGTAGAGCGAAATCCATACCATTTCGGAAATCTTCTTTTTGTGACAACAAATTAAAGAGTTACATCTTCAAGAGAGGGGGGCAACGGTGAGACGGGAGAGAATTTCCAGAAAAACTGGACAGCAAGCTATCCAGTGGTCCAGAAACAGTAGACGTGGCAAGTTGAACGCAGGGAAGACTGCGCACAACTTATTTCGTGGTCGGATCGTGATCGGGAAGGTGTTCTGGTTTGCCTGAACAGGGAATGGTTGAAGCGGTGAGAGCGTGCATCTTCAATAGATTATACAGGTGAGAGCGGCTGAATTGAGCCATAGCGCAGGCAGCGCTGATGTCGCCATCTGCTTCCTGCAACAGACTTTGCAGGTAATGTTTTTCTATGGTGTCAAGCAGCACGCGGCGGTATTCCTTGTATGGAAGAAGCGTACCCGTTGGAGAATGCGGGGGCGGCGGTTGGAAGTGATTGTGGGGTTCGTTCTTACTCGACACCATGGATCGAATGTGGTGCAGCCGAATTTCCGGAGAGAGGTGAACGGGGTAAAGCGCTGGATTATAGGGGTCGGAAAGAATCGCTTTTTCAAGCACATTGCGAAGCTCGCGAATATTTCCAGGCCAGGGATAGGCGTTCAGGGTTTCAAGAGTTTCGGGAAGGATACCTTTGATAGGAAAATGATGGCGCCGACAAATTGTCAGGACAAAACTCATGGCGAGTTTTTCGATATCAGCATCTCGTTCGCGGAGCGGCGGCAAATGGAGGGTGAACGCAGCGAGGCGAAAGTACAGATCTTGGCGGAACTGCCCCAAGTGCGCCATTTCCTTAAGGTTACGGTTGGTGGCTGCAATCAGTCTGAAATCGCTTTTCAGTTCACGAACTTTACCCACCGGCCTGAATGTCCGCTCATGGAGAACACGAAGCAGACTTTTTTGCAAATCGAGAGAGATTTCGCCGATTTCATCAAGAAAAAGGGTTCCCCCATCAGCCTGTTCAATCAGGCCTTGACGATCACAATCGGCTCCGGTGAACGCGCCTTTTGCATGGCCAAAGAGGATGCTGGCCACTAATTGGTCGGGCAGATTGGTACAGTCGACCACTACAAAGGGTTTATGTGCGCGGGGACTGTTGTTGTGGATGGCTTGGGCGAACAATTCCTTACCCGTGCCCGTTTCACCGGTAATCAACACCCCCGTATCGGTGCTCGAGCACTGGGCAACTTGGTTGAGGCAGGAGATAACACCTGCACTTGTGCCGATGATTTCATCGCGCTTGAGGATGACCTTGCTTGCGCATTGTCTCTTCTTTTCGTGATATTCCAGGGCACGGTTGATTTGCAGGATGATTTCTTGTCTGTTCAGAGGTTTTTGCAGATAATTCCACGCGCCATTTTTAATCGCCAACTCCGCGCCGTTGGCGTCTCCCATGCCGGTAACAATGACGACCTCTGGCGGGGAAGGCAACCTGTTAATATAAGGCAAAACATCAAGGCCGTTGCCATCAGGCAATCGGACATCCAAAAAAACCAGATCCGTTGATTGTGCGGCAAGTTTTGCTTTCCCTTCCTCGACACTGGCGGCGTCACTGGCCTCATGGCCGAGCAATGAGCAATATTCCAAGAGAATATCGCGAAAATGGGGATCATCATCAATAACGAGAACGTGTGCCATGGGTTACCCCTTCAATGAGCTTCCGCGCCCGACCATCCGATGCGTGATGCACCGCTCTCCAGCGCGTGAGGCATGCAGCGCGAATTGTGCGCTGCAGCCGTCGGCCGCCTCATCCTTCTCTGCAATCATTGAGCAAGGGCATACACCAGCACCGGTTCGGCTTCCACGCCCTGTATGCCCAGGGTGAAGGCCGCGCATCGGCGACGGCCGCCTGTGATCCGCGACAAATCCAGCCCCTCAATGATCAAGATGTCCCTCTCCAGCAACTGAATGTGGGTCGGATGACTGGGTTGCGCCCTTTCGATCCCCGGCTGATCGATGCCGACAAAGAGCAGTGGATATCCGACCAGCCAAATCGCCGCCTCGGTTGTCAGCCACGGAAACAGGGGGTCAAAGACCTCAAGGGGCTGCTCGCGGGTGCGGAAAAACACGGCTTCGATCCCATCCATGGGAATATTTTGCACCTGCGCAAGGGTGATGGAGAGCGGAGCTTCGGGACAAAGATCAAGGACATAAACGGAAAATTCGACGGGAAACCGCTGGTAATCGCTGGAACACTTGCCGCCGGCAATGGCGTGCAGCGGATAATCAACATGGGCGCCGGTGTGCAAAGGCAGGCGCAGGGTGCTCTCGTGCATGCCATGGCGGGCAAAATCCCTGGTGATTTCAATCACCGGCCGTTTTTCGTCGAGGTTCTTGTACACGGCCATCTGTTCGCTGATCGGCGGCGAAAGCGCCTGCCAGTGCATCATGTCGCACCTCCTTGTTCACGCATGTCCCAAACGCCGGGAGGATACACCACAAGGCCATGCTCCCTGGCGGCGGCCTGAATTTCATCGGCAATCCGCCACTGGGCCTGCAACTCGGCAAATCCGGCGAACAGCGTTTTATCGCCAGACCAAGCGTCTTTGAGCAGTTTGACATAAGCCTCGGGCTTGTTGCCGATCATCCTGCAACTGTGGCAATAATCGGCAGTTACCGGCTCAACGCCGTACCCGTATCCCGGAGTTTTGGAATTAAACCGCAACTGCACCCCTTCCTGGGGAAACACCTCAATCACCAACTGGTTCGGCGCAGCCTCCAGGGTTTCGCTGCAGTTCAGGCACAGACGGGTCGGACGAAAATGGAGGCGAATTTCGGTTCTTTTCTCGCCCAGTTTTTTCCCGGTGCGGACAACAAACCGGGTTCCCTGCCATTGCGGCGCATCAATCCGCAGCGTGGCCTCCACAAAGGTCTCGGTGGTCGATCCAGGGACCTGGGCGGCGTATCCTGCATACTGCCCGATGACCGGCGGATGGAGCGAATCGAGGCGCATCTGCTTAAGGACGTCGATCTTGGCCCGGCGAATGGACTCGGGTTCCAGGGTCTGCGGTGTGTCCATAGCCACCAACGCCGCCATTTGCAGCAGGTGACTCTGCACCATGTCGTTGACGGCGCCGGCTCGGTCGTAATACTCCAGCCGTTCCTCCACCCCCGAGGTCTCAATGCTGATCACCTCCACCGTCTCAATGGCCCCGCCGTGCCAGCTTTCGGTGAAAATCCGGTTGGCAAAGCGGATGGTCAGGATGTTGCGGATCATCTCCTTGCCCAGGTAGTGATCGATGCGGTACATCTGCTCTTCCGCCGCCAAAGGCAGCAGACGCTGCTGAATGGCGGCAGCCGATTCCAGACTCTCGCCAAAGGGCTTTTCCAGCAGCAGTCGATGCTCAGGGTTGCCGGTCGCAAAAAGCCCGGCCGCCTGCAACTGGTCGATTATGGGGACAACGTCCTCCGGTTTGACGGCCAAAAAAAACAACCGTTTTGCCGCCGGATCAAAACCTTCCGCAACGATGCGGGCCGCCAAGCTATGGTAGGCGGCGGCATCGTCAAACGTAAGACGGTGATAGTCAATCGCCTTTTTCAACCCTTCGTTCAGGCGGAAGTTCCCCTTGGCCTCGACAAAGGCATGGTAGCCAGGCCCGTCCAAGGGCCTGCGTCCCAGGCACCAAATCCGCTCAAAGGGGATATTGTCTTTGGACCATTGCTGCAACGCGGGAAGTATTTTTTTGGCCGCCAGATCGCCGGTAGCCCCAAAAATGCACAGAAGCGCGCCCCTGCTCTCCATGGCTCACCCCTCGCCCTTGGCGACAACGGCATGACCGCCGAATTCGCGGCGCATGGCCGCCAAGGTTTTTTCCGCGTATTTTTCCCGGTCCTGGGATTTAAAGCGGTTGAAAAGCGAGGTCGCAATCACCGGGGCGGAAACACCCAGCCGCACCGCCTCTTCCACGGTCCAGTTGGCCTCGCCGGAGGCGGCGACAATGCCTTCAATCGAGGCAAGGTCGGGCTCCCGGGCCAGGGCGGCGGCGGTCATGTCCATCAGCAGCCCGGAAACAATGGAACCCTTGCGCCACACCTCGGTCACCCTATCCAGTTCCATCGGAATCGGCCCGTGCCGGAGAATTTCCATCCCCTCGGCAATCGCCTGCATCATGCCGTATTCAATGCCGTTGTGGATCATCTTGACAAAATGACCGGCGCCGGAAGGCCCCATATAGCCACAGCCCATGCCGCCGCTTAGCGCCTTGAAGATCGGTTCCATCCGCGCGTACAACGCTTGGTCGCCGCCCACCATCAGACAGGCCCCATTGCGGGCGCCCTCGATGCCGCCGCTGGCGCCGACATCCATAAATGCAATGCCAACCTGCCGCAACTGGGCACAGCGGCGCTGACTGTCCTGGTAGCGCGAGTTGCCGCCGTCAATCAGGATATCGCCCGGCGCCAGCAAGGGCAGGAGCTGGGCGATCATGCCGTCCACCGCCTGCCCGGCCGGAATCATCAACCAGACGGCCCTGGGCGGCGTCAGCGCGGCGACGAACGCATCCAGCGAGCCACAGCCTTTGACGCCTTCTTTATCCAGTTGAGCCAGTTTTTCCGCCTTTTCGGTGAAAACAACAATATCCAGGCCCCTGTCCCGACCGTTGAGAGCCAAAGGCAGCCCCATCTTTCCCATGCCAATGATGCCAAGTTGCATTGTGATGCCTCCATTGCGGAATTTTCTTTTCGCTTCGATCACTTGTTTGGGGGAAATTGCTTGGGTGCGTAGGTTTGCGGATTTTCACCGCACCCAACGCTTGCCGCCACATGCAATGGCAATCGGCAGCCTCTCGTCCGGCCATCCGGTTTACAACGGACAGCGCAACGGCCGCCGCCCCCAACCTACGCCAATTTCCGGCGCACCATCTCGGCTATGGCGGTGTTGGCGCCGTGCCGCACCGCCTGGATTTCCGGTTCCATGGCGCGTCTGAATTCCACTGATTTCCTGGTGGTGCTTTGCATATTGGTCAGGTTGGTGTCGGAAAAAAAACCAACGCCGCTGTCGATCATGGCGGGCGACTGGTGAAAGGAAATTTCGCCGAATCCCTCATAGGGCTCGCCCGGACGCGCCGGATGCCACCCTTTCCAATAATAGAAGACTTTGCGCTCGCTCAGGTTGATGCAACTGGCAAGGCTTTCCCACAGGGCAACAGGCTCGCCCTCTCTGTTGTAGGCCGTCCCCTTCATTTTGACCGTGCCGGCGGCGGCGTCGGGATGGATTTCCACAAAGCTGAGCGCGGAAGGTTCGTCTGGACGAATATATTCCCACCAATGGCCGCAGATGCGCCGGCTGAAATCAAGCAGAGGCTGTGCAGCCGAGGAGCAGGCGTTTTCCTCCGAATGCAGCAGGGCCGTGGGACTGCTGTAGGCAAAAAAGGCGACGATCGCAATCAATGCCCCAACAACGGCCAGCATGCCGTACATGGCAACCAGCTGATTTTGTCCTGCTGTTTGCAAGGCAATGGCGCCGAGCACCGCCTCAAGCACGAGCACAACCAGGACAAAAAATCCCAGCGGCGTCTTGACGGCGCTGATGATCGCCACCCGTTCCGAACGGTCCTGCTTGGGTGATTGTGCCGGCATCGCGATTTCTCCAAGAGAAGATAAAAAACAGCTGTGGCGAACGGGAAAGGATTGCGCAAAAGCCGCCATAAAAGCAGCCGCAAAGGCAACGTTTGCACGAAGGCGGTGCCCCCCTAGGGCTCGATCAAGCTCAAGATTTCCTGGTTCGACGGGATATCAGCCATCGAATGGCCATAATGCGCAAACCGAATCCGGCCGGAACGATCAATCAGCATCAGGGCGGGCAACCTGCCTAATTTGAGCAGCTTGACCTCCTGGCCGTACAATTTCAACACCACCTGATGAGGGTCGGGCAGACCGATAAAGGGCAAGGCTTCCTGTCGCCAGTAGTGCTGAAACGAAGCGGCGTCCTCCGGCCCAACCACGAGAATCTCGGTGTTCAACGCGACGAACTGTTGATAATCCTGACGCAACTGCGCCATGTGCCGACGGCAGAAGGGTCAGAGAAATCCACGGTTGAACACGACCAGCACATTTTGCCGATCCAAAAAATCGGAAAGCGACACCGGGGCGCCGTGCAAATCGGGCAAGGTGAAATCAGGCGCCGGGGTGTTCAGGGCAACTTTGGCCATATATCCACCTCTTGCTGGCAAAATTGTTCAAAGGGGCACACTGGCCGTTGAGACCAAGACTCACGTCGAGATTCAGCCCAATGTGCGGCTCCGGACGGTGCTTCTCGATAAAGGCGGCGACGCTTTTCTCGGTTCGTTTTTGTGCAAACGCGCCGAGACTCGTCGAATATGCAATAGAAGGAGGCTAATGGAAAAGATGCGGCACAAAAACAAACATCCCGATCAGCGCCGCCGCAACAGCTGCGGCCAACACGCCGAAAGCGGCCACATCCTTGGCCTTGCCGATGCCGGGCCGCTGTTCAAGCGAAACCTCGTCGGCGAGCAATTCAACGGCGGTGTTCATCGCCTCCAGAGCCCAGACCAAGCCCATCGCCAACGCCAGCAACGCCCATTCCAAAGGGGCGAGGCGCGTCGCCAGCCCGCCAAGCACCACCAAAACAGTGGCTGCGGCATGCATCCAGGCGTTGTGCTGGGTCGTGAGCAGCACCCGCCCGCCGGCAAAGGCAAAACGGAAACTCCGTGCCCGCGCCTGCAGCGAAAACGGCGCGGGCCGCTCATCCGCCCGCCCGGATTGTTCGCCGTTTTCCCGCATGTTCAGGCGGCGCCCAGAAAGGGATAGTCGATATAGCCCGCCGGCCCCGGCTTGTAAAAGGTGGCGGGATTGGCCGCGTTGAGCGGCGCGCCGGCTTTGATCCGCTCCGGCAGATCGGGGTTGGCGATGTACGGGACGCCAAAGGCCACCGCGTCGACCTGGCCGCTGGCCACGGCGGTTTCCGCCTCTTCCGGGGTGTAATGAAAATTGCCGACCAGCACGCCCTGATAGTGTTCACGCATCGGCGTCACCACATCGCCCTGGAGTTCGCCCATAACGTCGCCCCGGATCAGATGGACATAGGCGAGATTGCAAGCATTCAGCCGCTTGCCCAGCCAAACGGTGAGCCCAACCGGATCGCTGTCGCCCATGGAGTTGAAGCTGGAAATCGGCGACAGGCGCAACCCGACCCGGTCACTGCCCCAGACCGAACCCACCGCCTCCAGCACCTCCAGCAGCAAACGCGCCCGATTTTCGACGGAACCGCCGTAGGGGCCGGTGCGCTGATTGCAGCCGTCGCGAAGATATTGATCCAGCAAGTAACCATTGGCGCCGTGGACCTCAACCCCGTCAAAGCCGGCGGCCTTGGCGTTGGCCGCAGCCATTCGAAATCCGTCGACAATGGCGGGCAATTCGTCGTCGCGCAATGCGCGCGGAACCGCGTAGGTGGTTTTGCCGTCCTTGGTGTGGGTCAGGTCGTTGGTGATGGCCACCGGGCTTGCCGACACCGGCTGATCGCCGCCGTTGAGCAGGGGATGACAGGCGCGCCCGCCGTGCCAGAGTTGCAGAAAAATGCGGCCCCCCTTGGCGTGCACCGCGTCGGTGACTGCGCGCCAGGCGTCGATCTGGGCCTGATTGTAGATGCCCGGCTCGGTTTGGAAGGCGCAGTTGCCGGCCATCACCATGGTGGCCTCGGCAATGATCAAACCGGCGCTCGCCCGCTGGGCGTACTGTTCGGCCATCAGCGCGGTGGGCACATGATTGCCGTCGGCCCGGCACCGGGTCAGCGGCGCCATGAAAATACGATTAGGAACGGTCAGTGGGCCAATGGCAAGGGGTTGGAAAAGACGATGCATGGTTGCCTCTCGGGTGGATTGTTGGCAAATCGTATTCATTTCCTGACAATTCGAACAGATAGGAGCATGGTAAGCATGAACGCCCCGCCTTTCCAGGGGAGAAATGCGCAAGAAGCAGACAACCCATTGCGGGTCCGGGGCAGCCGCCCGAATGATTAGTCAGGAATGCACGGCAGCCGGAGATGAATCAAGGCAACGCGCTGCCCCTTCCCGTCTTGCCGTTCTTCCAGGGCAAAGGGCGTAAAACCAAGCGAATGGTAGAACAGCAATCCGGCGACATTGCGATTGAAACACGACACCCTCACCTCGGCGGCCCGGTGTTTGGCAACGGCAAGGTCAATCATCTGCTTGATGAGACAGCGCCCTGCCCCGCTTCCACGGGCGGCCGGCGCAACGACGACGTTGCCAATGGCGCAACAGCCGCCGGTTTCCCATCGATAAAAATTGGCAAAAGCGACAACCTTGCCGTCAAGCTCCACCACAGTCGAGTCCGAGCGTTGGGCGACCGCCTCGCGCAGCTGTGACGGGGTCAGGGGATACACCGCCTTGGGGAACAGAAAAAACAGTTCTTCTGCATTCTGCGGAAACCCGCAAATGCAGGCGAAATCCTGTTGATCAACGGGCCGGCAACAAAAAGGCATACGCACTCCAGAGATGCTGTAAATTGCCGACAGTCATGGCCTGCCCTGCAATTGCTTCCAAATCAACGACGCCCGCCTCGTTCGCCTCCTTAACGGCTTTCAATCTGTCGATAACACGATTTAATTTTCTCTTGAGGCGAAAAGCGGGGACAAAAAACTGCACCACAAAGAGCACGATGAAAAGGAAAAGAAAAAATGCGACGATCCTGTTGGGCCAGGAGTGCAAAATCGACAGAACAAAGGCAAGGGAAGTCGTCACGGGGATCCTGTTTTTTGTTGAAAGCCGCGCTGGCCGTGTATTGCGCTGCGACGGCGCAAGCGGCGACGGCTTAGACGATGAGCAGCGAGCAGATGGGCCGCCAAACATTCAATGCCTACCACAAATCGCGCTAATCATCAAAAACTCTTTGATTTTGCTCGACATCCAAGCAGCTCTCTCTTCTTTCATTCATCCTGAAAAACTGCGCCTCGACACGTTCGCCTCTTGCATTCCTCGGCAATATGCCCTTAACTCCCACCCGTTACGACAGCCGCAACACCCCGCCCACGCGGAGACGCAATAATCGCCACAACAGTTCAAGGTTTCGTCATGCTCAACTCCATTCTCGCCATTAGCCTTGGCGCCTCGGCCGGAGCCGTGCTTCGATGGTTCCTTGGGCGGGCGCTGAACACCCTCTTCCCCGCCATCCCCCCCGGGACCCTGGCCGCTAACCTGCTCGGCGGCTACCTTATTGGCCTGGCTCTGGCTGTCTTTGCCGCTGCGCCGAGCGTGTCGCCGGAATGGCGCCTGCTGATTATCACCGGATTCCTTGGCGGGCTGACCACCTTTTCCACCTTTTCCGCTGAAGTCGCCACGCTGCTCCAACAGGGACGCCTGCTCTGGGCTGGGGCGGCCATTGGCGTCCACGTGGCGGGATCGGTATCCATGACCCTGCTCGGACTGGCCACAATCGCCCTGATCAAGCGTTTCTGAACAGCTGCGGCGGTTGCCTCTGTTTCCGCCCTGCACTGCCGCCCCACCACCACCATAAACATCACCCGCTGACTCCTTGCGCATCAAGGCCTTACCGGACCGCATCTTGCCGCGCAGCGTTCCCCGCCTTGACATAATCCTTGATCCCTATAAGATTCCATTATTAATAACTCTCACTTTCCATATCCAGAGATTCCCCGTGGCTCAGGAAATCTCTCAGGAGGGCAGACCAGGGCAACAGAGGCCGCGTGCCCGTCAACCATGCTTGATCGTTGTCTTTCATGTTGAACAAGCTCTACAACCATTGCCGGAGGATTATTGTTCATGAAAAACATGCAAAAAATTGGCGTCCGCATTGCTTTGCCAATAGCCGCGGCAACCGTCATTTTTTCGTTGGCCCTGTATTTTATTGCCGGCCGCACCATCGGGAGCCTGATGACAAACAACCTGGATCAGCTTGGCCGCTCCAAGGCAGCGGACATTGCCACCAGCGAAAAACGGATCGCCGGCGAAATGCTTGCCCAGGCGGCCTTGTTCAGTCGAGCCAAACCAGTGCTGGCGGCGTACAACACCGCGCATCAGGGCAAACTGAGCGATGCGGGCGACCCTCAGATGGAGCTGGCCCGTCAGCAGTTGCGAGAGTATTTCGCCTCCATTGAGAAAGGGTTCAAGGAGAACAACAACGGCAGCGCCCTGCGGCTCCACTTTCATGTCCCGCCGGCACGCAGTCTTTTGCGCGTCTGGAAAAAGGATCAAAATAAAAGCGACGACTTGACCTCCTTTCGTGAAACCGTGACCGCCATCAGCGGCGGTGGACATCAGCGGATTGTCGGCGTCGAGGTCGGACGCGGCGGGTTCGAGATTCGCGGCATAGCCCCCATTCTCGGGGAAAACGGCACGTACCTGGGGTCTGTGGAGTCGCTGTCGTCCTATGATCCCCTGGTGCAATACGGCGTCAGCAACGATCAGGAGCATATCGCCGTGTACATGAACAAGGCATACCTGAACATTGCCACAGAGTTGCAGGACGCCGCCAAGCACCCGGTGATCGGCGACTCTTTTGTGTTTGTGTCCTCGTCGAACCGCCAGATAACCGACAAAATCGTCACCCCTGAAATGCTGGCCGGAGGGCAGGCCGGCCTGCGGATGGCCCGAATCGACGATTATTTCACCGCCCTCTTTCCCATCAAGGACTTCAGCGGCAAGCAGGTGGGCGTTATGGCGTTTGTTTACAACGCTGCGGAACTCTATAAACAGGCGCAGCAAATCGAGCAGGGCCTGATCGGCCTGTGCGTTGCCCTGCTGCTTGCCGTCATTGTGCCCCTGTTCTTCAGCGTGCGCTCGGTCACCGTGCCCATCGCGCGCACGGCGGCCATGCTCAAGGACATCGCTGAAGGCGAGGGGGATTTGACCAGTAGGTTGAAAATATTAAAACACGATGAAGTGGGTGAATTAGCCCAATGGTTCAACATCTTTCTCGACAAAATAGAACGCATCGTCCGGGATTTTGGCTCCAAGGCGTACAGCCTGCGGCTGTCGTCCGACGACCTCAGCGCCATTGCCGGGCAGATGTCGCACACCACTCAGGATTCGTTGGCCAAATCCGCGCGGGTGGCGCTTGGTTCCGAAGCGATGAGCGGCAACATGTCGTCTGTGGCCGCCGCCAGCGAAGAGGCGGCCACCAACGTCAATGCAGTGGCCTCGGCAGTTGAGGAAATGGCGGCCACGATCAAGGAGATAGCCGTCAATTCCGAGCAGGCGCGGGTGATCGCGGCAAAGGCGGCCGCTAGCGCCGAAACGACCTCGGAGAAAGTCAACAGGCTTGGCGCCGACGTCGACGCCATCGGCAAGGTGACCGAGGTCATCACCGAGATCTCTGAACAAACCAACCTTCTGGCTCTGAACGCCACTATTGAGGCGGCCCGCGCCGGTGAAGCCGGCAAGGGGTTTGCGGTGGTGGCCAATGAAATCAAAGAACTTGCCAAGCAAACGGCCATGGCCACCGGCGAGATCAAAGGCAAGATCGACGCCATCCAAGCCTCCACCGGCGACACGGTGCGCGAAATCGACGCCATTCTGACGGTCATTAACGACGTCAACGACATTGTGGGGGGCATTGCCACCGCCGTAGAGGAGCAATCGGTCGCCACGGCGGAGATAGCCGCCAATCTAAGTCAGGCGTCCCAGGGCATCCAGGAGGTCAATCAGAATGTGGCGGAGGTTTCCGTGGTTGCCGGTGAAATTTCCCAAGATATTACCGGAGTCAATATTGCCTCGGATGAGATGCACATTGTCAGCGCCCAACTAACCAGCCACGCCAGTGATCTGCTCAAACTGTCTGAGCGGCTTGCCGAGGTGGTTGATCGCTTTCGAACCGAAAAAGCCAGTTTCGACATCGGCATGGTCAAAAAAGCGCATATGCAGTGGCGGTCCCGGCTTGAAGCGGTGCTGAACGGCAAAGAGGCGTTGCGGCCGGAGGAGGTGACCTCTGACCGCGAGTGCGAATTCGGCAAATGGTATCATGGTCCCGAGGGGCAGGCGTTGAGCGACAGACCCTACTTTGCGGAGGTTGGCGAACATCACGCCAAGGTCCATCAGTACGCCAAGCAGATTGCCGAGTTGGTCAAGCAGGGCAACAAGGACAAGGCGGCGGCTTTGATGCTGGAGTTTGAAAAGGTGCGGGATGAGTTTTTTAAAGCCCTGGACGAACTCTACCTGCGCTGACAGGGCGCGGGAGCAAAGTCGCGGCAATTGACGTCAATCCACATTTCGTCCCGCAACAACGGGGAGCAAGGGCCGGCATGGGGCGTTCATGTCGGCCCTTGTTTGCTGTTTGTTGCCGAGCCGGCCGCAGCCGCTTGCGCCATTGACCTGGGGTTTTCACGGCTTGGGTGGACAATTTTTCTATTGTTTCAGAGGGATGCTGCCGAAAAGCAGGGAGCTGGCAGGCTCTTTTCAACCTCACAACTGTGCGGAATCGCAATGCGAAACAGATTGTTTTTGATGCTATTGATGGGCGCACTGGGCGCAACGGCTGGATGTTCTGGCTTTTTTGGCGGCCAGCAGGAGATGGAGTCGGCTTCCCATTGGAATGTGCTGGCCAACGACGTCGCCAACCGGATCAACAATGAACTGATGCGGCAAAAAAAAATCTCCGCCTCGGTGCATGTTCGTCACAGCTGCGGCAAACCAAACGCTTGCGGCCCCGGCGAGACCTTTCCTTTTGATGAGGGATTCAACGATCTGCTGACCACCCAACTGGTGCATTTTGGGGTCAACACCGTAACCGCCCCGGAAAACGCCAGCCTGTTGGTGGATTACAAGGTGCAGGTGGTGTATCATCCGGGCGACTGGCAGGCGTGGAGCTGGCCCAAACCCGGAGTGCATACCGCTCTGGCGGCCGGGATTGTCGTGCTCCGCGACGCGCCCTGGGAAATCGTCGCCGCAGCCGGAGCGCTCGACGCGTTCCGGGCCAATTACCGGGACGACGGGCAGTACGAGGTGATCATCTCCACGTCGATTGTCGACAATAAACGGTACGTCATGCGCTCGTCGGACATCTATTCCATCAAAAACGCCGATTTCTGGCAGTACCGCAAGCCCAACTCTGCCCCCGAGATTCGACTCACCGGGCCCGGCGGTCCAACGCCTTCCTCACCAATCCATAAAACTTCGTTATGACGCCCATGATCCGTTCCGGTTTGACCGTCCTGGCTTGCCTGTTTACCCTTCTCGCCGCCTCCGGCTGCAGCGAACTCAACGGCACCCGCCTGGAGCCGGTCTTGGGCGGAGACGTCAATCTGGTCGAACTGGGCGACAAGGTGGCGGATACGCTGATCAGCCAGACCCTGCCGCCGCTCATCGCCCAGCAGGCTGATCAACCGATCCTGGTCACCACCCTGGTCAACAACGACAAACTCAACGACACCTCCAGCTTTGGCCGCAGCTTTCAGAACAATATCGCCGCCGGCTTTGTCAGCCGCGGCTTTGCGGTCAAGGAAATCAAACTGCGCCGGGATTTGTTGGTCGAGTTGCACAAAGGCGAATTCATGCTCACCCGCAACCTGCCGGAGATGGCCGGCGCACAACGCGCCCAGGCGGTGGTGGTGGGCACCTACACCTTGACCAACCGGGTCATGTACCTGTCGGTGCGGTTGGTTTCCACGGCCAATCAATCCATCCGCTCCGTCTATGAAGACAAGCTCTATCTCGACGACAACAGCCTGCGGTTGCTTGGTTTCAAATACGCCAACGGCTCCGACGGCGACGAGATGGTGCGGCCGCCCAGCCCCTCTGTCCTGGACAGCATCCTCTACTGAACGCGACCCCAAAAGCGACCGAGCTTATCGCGGCACAAGCTCCACCCGGCGATTCTTGGCGCGCCCCTCTTCCGTGGAATTGACGGCGACCGGGGCGAGATTGGCTACGCCGTTGGCGGTCAGGCGGCTGGCGCTGACCCCGTATTCCGCGGTCAAGGCGGCAACCACGGCCTCGGCCCTCCGCTTGGAGAGATTCAGATTGGCCTCGTAACTGCCGACATTGTCGGTGTGGCCAACCACATGCAGGGCAAGACCCGCATCCGCTTTCAAGAGCTTGGCGATTTCTTCCAGGGCCGCCTTCGATGCGGGCTGGATGTCTGCCTTGTTGAAATCAAACAGGATGCCGTACAGCGCCACCCGTCCTGAAGAGGCAATCGATTTTGCCATGTCGTCGGCCTTAACCGTAACCATGTTCTGGGTCATCGGCTTGACTTCAATGATGTCCACCGCAATGTAGGCTCCACGCTTTGCTTTATAGGTGGCGTCGTCCTTGTCCCATTCCACGGTTGTCAATGAGACGTACAGGTCGCCTTCCGGCCGCTGTTTTTTAGCGCTGACGACTTTGACGCTTTGAGCGTCGGCAGCGTAAAATACATAGTGGCTGCGGTTGGTCTTGATGTTCATGCCGCTGAAAAAGGACAGGAAATTGGTCCATTTGACCGCCGCTCCGTCCTTGGTTGAATCGTAGAGAATCTCAAAGCCCTGATCCGCCATCTCGTTTTGATAGTTGCGCAACAACTCCACGCCGCTGGCGTCTCCGGCCGCCTCATACCAGATGCGGGTCAGCGCCCCCTCGAGTTTGAGCGGCGGGGCGGCGTATTGCCGTTTCTTGGCATCCAGATCATAGACGACAAAGGTGGAGGTCTGCAGGTCGTATTCGACAAACCGCTTGGTGTCGAATCCGACGATGTCCGAACCGCCGAAACGCTTGAGCAACGGGTGATCCTTGGCGCCCGCCAGATCGGCGGCCATGGCCTGCCCGGTCATCGCCGCCGCTAAAACCCCGCAACAAACCCAGCAACAGCCAACAAACAACATCCTGCCCAAGAAACGCGCCAACCGTCCGCCTGTTGTTCTCTTCATTTCCTCTCCTTTGTCTGCTGAATTCCGATGGCCTGCGGGTTGCGCAACACCGCCAATCCGCCCGCGCCCGACTCTGTTCACTGTATCTTTTTTGTCCGTGATGGAAAAAGGATATTTCCCCCGCCTTCAAAAAAACACCGCCCTCAATTTGATAATTATTCCGCGCCCCCTATAATGTAACAAAACGTCTGGTTTCAAAAGTATGGGTCTGCAATCGCCGCCATGCAACAACCCTGTTGGTGGGTCGTTCGCAGCCCCATTTTGGTCACAATCACGGTGAGCGCGAGATAAGGAAATGCCCCACACGACGACATTCGCCAAGCGCTGCGCCCCAGCCTCCGCACAGGCCGCGTCGCCCGCCTCCCGCCTCTGCCTGCAATTCTGCCTGCAACTCCGCCTGCAACGCCTCCGCCTTGCCCGATGGAACCTCGGCCGCAACCTATTGCGTCTGCAACTGTTGTTCTTTCTAATTCTCCTGCCGGCGGCAGTCCTGGCCGACGCCGCGCAAGAGCGGCCGCCGCAGGTGCTGCTGCTTAATTCCTATCATCAGGGCTTTCGTTGGACCGACGAACTCACCGCCGCCGTCGTAGCCGCCGTCAAGACCGGGTTGTCGCAGGTCGATTTCCATATCGAATATATGGACACCAAGCGGCAGTACAACGATGCCGCTAAAGACGTTATCCGGCAATCGCTCTTTTTGAAGCACCGGGAGCGTCAGCCCGATGTGATTGTCACCTCCGACGACGACGCCCTCAATTTCATCAAGCAGTTTCACGACGAGCTCTTTCCCAACGTCCCTGTTGTTTTTTGCGGGGTCAACAACGTGCCCTCGGCGCTGCAGGCGCCCAAGGATCTGTTTGCCGGCATTGTCGAAACCCTGGACGTCAAAGACAACATCGCCCTGGCCTTGCGTCTCTTTCCAGGCGCCCGCGAAATTGTCGTGCTCAGCGACGGCACGCCGACCGGGCTGGGAACTCGCCAGATGGCCATGGACTCGGAATCGAGCTTTCCTGGCGTCCGTTTCACCTACCTCAACGGCGAAGACCTGAGCACCGAAGCAATGCTTGCCCGGTTGCGGGGGTTGTCTACGGGCAGCGTTGTCCTGGCCCCGGCCTGGTACAAAGACGCGCGCGGCCAGGTTTTTGACAACACCGACATTTATCCCCAGATCGCGGCAGCCTCCTCGGTGCCGGTGTTCATCACCTCCAGCGCCAACCTCGGCCTGGGCGTTTTCGGCGGCAAGGTCAACAGCGGCGCCGCCCAGGGGCAGTACGCAGGGGAACAAGCCCTGCGCATCCTCCTGGGGCAAGCCTCGCCCAAGGACATGCCAGTGGAGACCGGAAGCCGGAACAGCTATCTGTTTGACAGCCGCCAGCTGACCCGTTTTGGCGTTGCGGAAAGCGATCTGCCCGCGAACAGCGTGGTTCTGTATCGGCCTTTTTCCTTTTACCAGACCTACCGTTATCTGGTCTGGTCGGTTGTTGGCGTGTTCTGCGCGTTCGCGGCGATGATCGTCACTCTGCTGATCAATGTCCAACGCCTGCGGGAAACGCGCTCCAATCTGGCCCGCAGCGAGGAAAACCTGCGCATCACCCTGCATTCCATTGGCGATGCGGTAATCACCACCGACACCCGCAGCCGCGTCACCCGGATGAACCCGGTGGCCGAATCTTTGACGGGTTGGACCTTCGCTGAAGCCGTTGGCACGCCGCTGGCGTCGGTACTGCACATTGTCAACGCCGCAACCAGGGAGCCCCGCCCCAACCCGGCGGAGGCGGTGTTCTCCTCCGACGCCGTTGTCGTCCTGGAACGCAACACCCTGCTGCTGGCCAAGGACGGAGCCGAATATCGCATTGCCGATTCCGGCGCGCCCATCCGCAACAGCAACGGTCAGGTTATTGGCGCGGTGCTTGTGTTCCGCGACGTCACCGCAGAATTTGCGCGGGAGACGCAGCGCAATCAGAGCCGCAAGCTGGAAGCCATCGGTCAATTGGCCGGAGGCGTGGCTCACGATTTCAACAACATGCTGGGCGGCATCCTGGGCAGCGCCGAAATGCTGACCATGCAACTGGGCAAAGACAGCCCCCTGCAGCGCTACATCACAACCATCATCAAGGCCAGCGAGAATGCGGCCGGACTGACCCGCAAGCTGCTCGCCTTTTCACGCAAAGACACCATGGTGATTGTTCCCATGGACATCCACGCCGCCATGGCCAACGCCCAGAGCCTGCTGGAACACAGCCTGGACAAAAACATCGCGATTGAGCGCCAGTTCAAGGCGACGGCCTCGGTCATCAAGGGCGATTCGTCGCTGCTGGAGAACTCGATCATCAATCTTTGCGTCAACGCGGCCCAGGCCATGCCGAACGGCGGCACGCTGACCCTGGCCACAGACAACGTGCACCTGGACGACGCCTTCTGCCAATCCAGCCCCTTTGCCGTTGCACCGGGCCTCTATGTGCAGGTCGGCATCCAGGACACCGGCGCCGGCATTGAACCGGAACTGCTGGGCCGCATCTTTGAACCGTTTTTCACCACCAAGGACGTGGGCAAAGGCACCGGACTGGGGCTGTCTGCGGTCTACGGCACCATCAAGGAGCATCGCGGCTGCATTGCGGTCTATAGCGAGTTGGGGGTGGGCACGGTCTTTTATCTGTACTTGCCTGTTGCGAACACAGTCCTCAGCCAGGTTGGACGCCAGGACGACACTGCGGAAACCGGCAGCGGCTGCATTCTGGTGGTCGACGACGAACAGATCATCCGTACCACCGCCGCCTCTCTCCTGGAGGATCTGGGCTATCAGGTTCTGTTGGCCAGGGACGGTCAGGAGGGACTGGAGCTGTACAAAAACCAAGGCGTTCAGATCGATCTGGTCATTCTCGACATGATCATGCCGCGCATGGGCGGCAGCGCCTGTTTCAAGGAAATCCAGGCCATTAACCCCGCCGCCAAGGTCTTGATCTCCTCCGGTTTCACTAAAGAAGGGAGCATGGAGGAACTCTGGCAAGCCGGGATTATGGGCTTTGTCAAAAAGCCCTACCGCAGGGCTGAACTGGCCCGCGCCGTGGCCCAGGCCCTGCGTCAACCTTCTGTAAACAAAGTATAATTTTATATACCCTCTGAATATTCATCCTTTTTCAACCATCACCGCAACCAACCACAAGGAGAACCCGCCATGCTCAATTTCAACAACATGAAGATTCGCAACAAGTTGATTGCGACCTTCACCCTGATCCTGCTGTTCATGGCCGGCATCGGTTGGGTCGCCAATCGCGGCATGACCCATATCGACCGCAATCTCAACGACATTTTCTCCGTCAGCCTGCCCAGTATCGATCTGTTGATTGAGGCGGACCGGGATCTGCAACAATTGCTGGTGGCCGAACGGTCAATGATCTCCGCCGATCCCAAGGCGCCTATTTTTGCCTCGCTGCAAAAGGATTACGAAAAAAATCTTCAACAGGTTTCCGAACGGTTCAACAAGTACAAGATGCTGGTCGACTCGCCCGAGGAAAAGGCGTTGATCGCCAAGTTCGAGCGCGATCGGGCCGCCTGGGAACCGGTGTCCCGCCAGATCGCCGAAAGCAGCAAATCCGGCGAGCAGGAGGCCCGCGTCAAGGCTCTGGAAATGTCGTTTGGCAAGGCAAGCGAACTGTTTGAAGCCGCGCGCGACAATCTCGACAAGTTGACTGAAATCAGCTTGAAAAACGCGGAGAAATCGCAGCAGGAATCCCAGAGCATCTACCGCCGCGCTCAATTCACCCTGATGGGGATTCTGGTTGCAGCAGTGATTGTGGCTGCAATCTTGGCGGTTATCCTTGGCGTGGCCATTGCCAAACCGATCAATGCTGCGGTTGCCGGCCTGCAGGACATTGCCCAGGGTGAGGGAGATTTGACCAAACGGCTCTCTGTGCGCACCAAAGACGAGATCGGCGAACTGGCCACCTGGCTGAACGTATTCATGGAAAAATTACAAGGCATTATCGGCAAGATCAGCGCCAACACCCAGGCCCTGGATCTTTCGTCCAACGACCTGCGTGGCTTTGCCGACAAACTGGCCGTCGGCGCCGGCGACGCCTCGCGCCAGACCGCAAGCGTAGCCGCCGCCGCCGAAGAGATGAACGCCAATCTCGCCAATGTGGCGGCCGCGATGGAAGAGTCGACCACCAACATCAGTATGGTGGCCAGCGCCGCCGAAGAGATGACCGCAACCATCGGCGACATAGCCCATAACGTCGAGCAGGCCAACCACATCGCCAGCGACGCGGTCCAGCAGGCGGCCAAAACCGCCACAAGAATGGATGCGCTGGGCGACGCGGCCCAGGCCATCGGCAAGGTGACGGAAACCATTACCGAAATCTCGGAGCAAACCAATCTGCTGGCGCTTAACGCCACCATTGAGGCGGCGCGGGCCGGCGAGGCAGGCAAAGGTTTTGCGGTGGTTGCCAACGAAATTAAGGAATTGGCCAAACAAACCGCCGAGGCCACCCTCAACATCAAAGAGCAGATCGCCGGCGTGCAACAGACCACCGCTGAAACCGTGGCCGACATCGGCGCCATCACCACGGTCATCAACCGGATGGGCACAATCGTCGGCACGATTGCCGGAGCCGTGGCTGAACAGGCAAAGGCCACCCAGGAAATCGCCGCCAACATCTCCCAGGCGTCGCTGGGGCTGCAGGAGGTCAACGAAAACGTCAACCAGAGTTCGGCGGTGGCCACCTCCATCTCCCGCGACATCGCCGGCGTCGGCAACGCTTCCGGCGAAATCGCCAACAGCAGCAAGCAGGTCAAGTCCAGCGCCGGCTCCCTGCAGAATCTGGCCACTGAACTCAAGAGCATTGTCAACCAGTTCAAAATCTAAACCCAGCCGTCCCGCTCCGCTCCCATGCTAACCCCAGCAGTTGCATGGGAGCGGTTTTCCGGCGACCGGTTCACACAGCCGGCATCTATTGCCGGCTTCCCCCCAGCATCTCCCGACGATTTGATCCTCTGGAACTCCGGTTGAAGCCGCTTCTGCAAAAAAGCGTATTTTTGGTGAGTTGATTGGCCTAAAAAGGAAAACCGATTTTGGTGGTGATGCCGTAGCCTTCGTCCTCCACGCCCCCGTCCTTGGTCGAATATTCCTTGTCCAGATAATATTCAAGCGTGAGGGTCGCGGAGTCGAACATCTCCATGGAGGCCTTTGTTCTGTACCGCTCTTCCGGCAGGTACAACTGGAGGGATTCGGACGATTTCTGATAGCCCACCGCCAGGGTCGTCTCTTTACGCAACAGTTCGGTGGAGTAGGCCAGTTCACTGTTCCAGGCGGTGGGTTCGGCCTCGTTGCCGGTCAGATCGAGATCCGCCGGGCCAAGTCTCGGCTCGACGGCGCGGATGTAGCCGCCGGTCAAGGTGAAGGCGCGGTAACTGGCGCCCAGGGTGAAATTCACGGCGGCAATCGTCTCGGAGGACACCGCGCCGTACCCAATCGCTTCCTCGACCGGCGAGAGCCCCTGGGTGTCGGCCAGATCCTGAATCCAGGCAACCCCGGCATTAACCGAGGTTTTTTTATCCATTCGGTACCGATAGGCAAAGGGAGAAGCCGAGGCGCTGGACGTTGGCGAATAAAAACCTGTTGCTTCCAATTCGGCATATCCGGCATCGGCGGCAAACGGATCCATGCCAAGCGCCGCCAATTGGGCAAACGAAACCGCGTCCGCTGCGGTCAGCAACGGGCCGGCAATCAGGGGCGCAAACAGATCGCCCGCAAAGGGGTTGAATGCGCCAAAGTTGTAATCCAGGGGTTGGATGTCGATATGGATGCGCCGCAGGGCGTCCCAACCCGAGGCGTCGTCGCCGGCCAATCCTGTCGAACCTTCCAGCCGGGCAGAGGCCCACGACACCTCCTGGGCGGCAAACAGCAGCGCCTCAGAGGCGGTTGGGTCGAAAAAGACGGCGGATGCACAATGGCTGCAGGCAAAGGGCTCGTAGAGGATTCTCTGGCTGAGCAGGACAAAGGCGCTGGGTTTGGAGGCGCCTTTTTTCTTGGCGCGGCGAACGCGTTCTTTTCGCGGCGCGACGGCTTTTTCGCCAGCTTGGCGAGCGTTCGCAGGTTGGGCGGCGGCAACAGGGGTGGAAACGTCCGCTGGCGGTTGATTATCCTCGGCGCCGGACGCCGCCGCAGTGAGCAGGCAAAGCCATCCCGCTGCGGTCGCGGCGAGGAGTTGATGCAGTCGGTTGGCCATCTGCTTGATTCTTTGTAAAACCTGGTTAAAAAAGAAGAAACGGTAAAAATCGTTTTGATTGGCGGATAATAGAGTAGAAACTTTAGAGAAATATTGCAAGCTGCGCCGCGCGGATTGCCCCTGTCCCGCCGGAACGTCAATGCAAAAAATGGAGATGGGGAGCCTTGCACGCCGGGAAAAGGTTGCCGCCAGGGCGCTGCTGGGGACCCAGCCACGTTTCAAGGTAGCCAAAAGCGCAAAGTTGCGGTATGGAACGAGAGATAAGCACTCTCAATCCACACAGGTTTGCCAGGAATGAAACAACAATCGCAACTCAGCGCCAGCCAGGAGGACTACCTGGAGGCGGTGTACCATATCGCCAAAGAAAAAAAAGTGGCCCGCGCCAAGGACATAGCCAAACGACTTGACGTCCGGGCCTCTTCGGTGACCAATGCGCTGCGCATTCTCTCCTCGCTTGGCCTGATCAATTACGCGCCCTACGACCTGATCACCCTGACCGAAGCCGGCTTGACCGCAGCCCAAGAGATTGTCGGCCGCCATGTGGCCCTGTCCAACTTCCTGGTGACCGTTCTCGGGGTGGATGAAACCGAGGCCGATCAAGCGGCGTGCAAAATGGAGCATTCGGTGCCGAAATCGATTGTCAACCGGTTGATCCAATACGCCGACTACATCACCCACTGTCCGCGCGGCGGCATCACCTGGGATTCCGGGTTCGGCTACTACTGCAAAACAGGCTGCGCGCCAGACGCGTGCGAGCGCGGCAAGTCCTGCGACAGGCCCCAGCCGGATTGCGCCGCCCCCCCGGACAAGTGAGCCCAACGGGCCGATGCGGTCGTGTGATCGCGCTGTGCCTGTGGGGGGCGCTGGTGTGGCTGTCGACAGCCAACGCCGACGGCCCCGCCCCATCAATCATCAAGAACCAATCGTCTTCTCAAGCAATTATGGATCGACCTGAAATCACCCAACTCATTTTCCACCCCATCAAAACCCCTCAGAACACCCCGCCCGCCGGCGCAATCGATCTTGAGGTTCCGATTGCCGACGGTGTGACCATTGCCTGCAGGCTGCACAGCCACGCAGTGGGCTCGCCCACCCTGATTTTTTTCCACGGCAACGGCGAAATCATTCCCGATTACGACCAGGTCGGCCCCGGTTACGTCCGCGAGGGGCTCAATTTCCTGGTGGCCGAATACCGTGGCTACGGTTGGAGCACCGGGGCCCCGCTGACCAGCACCCTGCTGCCGGACAGCAACGCTGTGTTTCTCTTTCTGCAGGCCTGGCTCCGCGACCACGGCTACACCGGGGCGCTGTTCGTCATGGGTCGGTCTCTGGGCAGCGCCAGCGCCATTGACGTGGCAGTGAACCACAGCGACGCAATCTCCGGCCTGATTATTGACTCCGGTTTTGCCAAGACCCTGCCGCTGGCCAAGGTGCTGGGCGTGGATCTCGCGGCCATGGGCATCGGCGAGGAGCAATCTTTCAACAACAGCGGCAAGATCGCCAAATTCACCAAGCCCACCTTTATTCTCCACGGCCAGTACGACCAGCTGATCCCCCTGTGGCAGGCGGAAACCCTGCAGGCGGAATGCGGCGCCAGGAGCAAGGAGTTCCAGATCGTGCCGGGCGCGGACCACAACTCGCTGATCGCCGTGGCCGGACCGCTCTACTTTCAGGCCATCCGTAAATTTATTGAAAAATCGGCCGGACTGGCCCCGGACTGGCGGGAACGCAGGCGGCTGTTCAAGGCGCAGCAGGCGGAACAGCAGGCGAGTCAGGCCTCCGGCGCCCCCCGATGACCAGCAAGCGCGCCGACTACCTCTCCTGGGACGAGTATTTCATGGCCGTGGCCATTCTTTCCGGCCACCGTTCCAAGGATCCCAACACCCAGGTGGGGGCCTGCGTGGCCAACAGCCAGAACAAAATCGTCGGCGTCGGCTACAACGGCTTTCCCTGGGGCTGTTCGGACGACGAACTGCCCTGGGCCCGCGAAGGCGACTACCTGGACACCAAGTATCCCTACGTCTGCCACGCCGAACTCAACGCGGTGCTCAACTCCATCACCTACGATCTGCGCGATTGCCGGCTGTATGTGGCCTTGTTTCCGTGCAATGAATGCACCAAGGTGATCATCCAATCCGGCATCCGCGAGATCATCTATCTGTCCGACAAATACAAGGAGACCGACGCCGTTCGAGCCTCCAAAATCATGATGGAAAAATCCCACACCCGTTACCGCCAGTTTTTTCCCTCGCGGGATTCGCTGCTGCTCAATTTCAAAATCCTCTGACGGCGGCGACTCCTTCCTTGCCGGATGCGCCGGCAATGTCTATTATATAAGGGCAACATGAACGAAATATTCAACACAACCAAGGAACCGAATGCGATTTGACGAACTGGCTCTGCCAGAATCCCTCGGCAAGGGTATTGCCGAAGCAGGCTTCACCGAGTGCACTCCCATCCAGGAGATGACTTTCCCCCTCACCCTGAACGGCAAAGACGTGGCCGGCCGGGGACAGACCGGCACGGGCAAAACCGCCGCCTTTCTCATCACCCTGTTCGACCGACTGCTGAAAAACGACCAAGGTCCGGGCCAGAATCCCCGCGCCCTGATTCTGGCGCCCACGCGGGAACTGGTGGTCCAAATCCACCAAGACGCGCTGTTGCTCGGCAAGCACTGCGGCTTTTCGGTGCAGGCGGTGTACGGCGGGGTGGACTACAACAAACAGCGCGACGACCTGCGCCACGGCGCCGACGTCGTGATTGGCACCCCGGGCCGCCTGATCGACTATCTCAAGCAGAAGGTCTACACCCTCTCCGATGTTGAAATGCTGGTCATTGACGAGGCCGACCGGATGTTTGACATGGGCTTTATCGGCGATTTGCGTTTTATCCTGCGCCGCCTGCCGACCTTTGACAAACGCCAGAACCTGATGTTTTCCGCCACCTTGAACCACCGGGTGATGGAACTGGCCTATGAATTCATGAACATGCCGGAAAAAGTCAGCGTCACCGGCGATCAAATGACCGCCGACAACATCGAGGAGATTTTGTTCCACGTCTCCCGCAAGGAAAAATTCCCCCTGCTGCTTGGTCTGTTGCGCCGCGAAGGCATGGAACGCACCATGATTTTCGTCAACACCAAGCGCGAAGGCGAATACCTCCAGTCCCGCCTAATAGCCAACGACCAGCCCTGTCGGATGATCTCTGGCGACGTGGCCCAGGAAAAACGGTTGCGGATCATGAGGGATTTCAAGGAAGGCAAATTGCCGATGCTGATCGCCACCGATGTGGCTTCACGCGGACTGCACATTGAAGGCGTTTCCCACGTCGTCAACTACGACCTGCCCGAAGATTGCGAGGATTACGTGCATCGCATCGGCCGTACCGCCCGCGCCGGCGCCGAAGGCAAGGCCATCTCCCTGGCCGACGAGCAAGGCGTGTTGTCGCTGGAGGCCATTGAAGAGTACATCGGCCATCCGATTCCCACCGAATGGGCGGAGGACGAACTCTTTGTAAATGATTTCAAACACGTGGTTAAACCAAAACGGACCAAGCCCGTGCAACGGGGCGCTTTTTCCGGCTCCCGCAGAAGCACTCGACCGTTCCCGAAGTAATCCTGTTCTTGACGCGCCAAGCCACGGAAGGCGCCTGACCAACCCAAGGCTCCTTCCGCCCCCTGCTCCATCATCACCTATCCGAGGAATCAAACACCATGGCAAAAGAAAAGAACATCAAACAGCAGAACACCAAAAAAGAACCCACCAAATCCCTTAAAGAAAAGCGCGCCGCCAAGCAGATCAAGCGCGAGGAGAAATTCAAAGACAGAGCATAACATGTAAACCCGGCATTGAGGAGTTGACTTGGCTCCAGCCGCAAGGACGAGATCCCCGAACACCCGCCGCCGGCGGCCCGGAAATAACCAAGCGCCAAATCAACTCAAACCGAAGCGTCAAACAAGCCCCAAAAAATCCGCACAATCAAGCCAATGTTGAGCGGCGACTTGGGGCTTGACGCACCAGCGCAGTAATTGTTTGGGCCTTTGCGCCGCAGCAAAAAACAACCGTGGCAAATCCCGGCCTCACCAACTGCCCGGCCCGCAGGTTGGAGATTAACCTCGGGTGTTATTCAAAAGCAAATCCATACCACGGGGCTTGGTTCATATAGCCTACGGCGTGCCGTTCCACCTCGCCCGAACCCAATTTTTTCTCAACAAAATCCATCCATTCCATCGCCTGTAATCGAGAAGGGAATGGCCCCGCCTCCACGATGTCGTTATGCGCAATCCCTTTTGATGCAAGATATGTATTGATCTGTTCTTTTTCTTGAAAAATTCCCATCTGCACTTTCACGTTTCACCCTTTTATCAATCACACATTGTGCTGTAATTTTTCATCATCGCCGCAGCTGCACCAAGAGATTCAGTGGTGTTGAGGCGCACCCTTGCCTGTTTTTTTGCCGGAAATGAAATCCAAAAAGAACGCCTTTGCCAAGAAGCGCCAGAAAGTGCTCAAATTCCTGCACGCATGCGTGCAGGACGGCGTTTGTCTTGCCCAATAGCGTCTGACGGACAAGCAACCTGACGTTGTTCCTCCCCGCGAGACACACTGTTGACCGATGCTGTACCCAGCAAATCAGCGCAACAAAAGAAGACATACCAATCATCCCGCTCTTGCGGCTGCGCGTTCAGGATCTTTTTCTCGCCCGATAGCGCCCGCGCGAGATCCTCAACAGCCTGCCCCGCAACGGTTGCCAGATGAACTGCGCACACCAGCAGCACTAATCCGCTAAAATATAGATTCATCTCCATGGCCGACCTCCTGACTACTTTGAAATACCCTTTGAGGGGGAGTTCCTCTTCGACCTCTCCCTGCCCCACCTGTCGTCGAGACTCAAATCAAATCGCGCACCCCGTTTTCTCCCAGCCGTTTCACCACCAGCGTGGGCAAGGGAGAAATCGCCGCCACCCGCTCAACCACACTCCCCATGAGCAGATTGCCAAGCGCGGTTCTGCCGTAGGTTCCCAGGACAATCAGGTCGATTTTGTTGGCCTCGCTGTATTTGACGATGGCGTCATACGGCGCGCCGTGCAGGATTTCGGTGGTCACGCGCACCCCAAGTCTTTCCCCTTGCCCGGCGAGGGTTTGCAGCGGCGGGAAACTTTTCCGCCGCGCCTCTTCGAGCACCCCGTAGAGAAAACTGCGCTCAAGGGGGACGTCAAGCACGGTCAGGGCATGCACTTCGCCGCCAAAGGCGAGGGCCAAATCCAAGGCCCGTTGCCCGGCATCCATGCTGTAGCGGGAGCCGTCGACGCCAACAAGTATCCGGGAAAAATTGACTTCCGCATGTTCAGGAACCATCAGCACGTCGCAAGGGCTGCAGCCAATCACCTTGGCAGTGGTTTTGCCAAGCAGAACGCGCTCTAGCCGAGAACGTTTCGGATACCCCATGAGCACCAACCCTGCATTCTCCTCTTCAGCCACCCGCACGATCTCTTCCACCGGTTCGCCAACGGCGTGGATGGTCCGCACAGTCTGCCCCTTGGCAGTGGCGGCCTGCCGCACCTCCTCCAGGCAGCGTTGAAAGGGTTGACTGAGTTGTTCTTCGGCATTGCTGATCTTCCACCGGTGCATGTTCCCCTCATAGCGGGGTGTCACCGAAATGGCGATCAATTGCGCCTTAAGCAACAGAGCCAACCGGAGCGCTTGTTGAAAGGCCGCCTGCCCGACACTGCTCGGATCGACAGCGACAAGAATGGTTTTGGTGCTCTCGGGCATATTCTCTCTCCTCAGCAAAGATTAACTGGTGACAGCCGCCGCCTTTTCCTGACTTCTTGCTTTGAACAGACTGGCGAGGATAATCGAGGCGCCGACCAGCAGGGCAAAACACATGATTGCAAAGCTCAGCTTGGTCATAATATTTTCAAGATTGTCGGCAAGCGAGATCAGGTGCAGCTGGTTGAGATATTTGGGAATGGCAAAAAAGCGGCTTACGGCGACGATCAGCATGATCGTGGCCATAACGTACTTGATCATGTAGTCCTTGACATAGGTGGTGCCAATGGCGCCCAACTGCACGCCAAAGAGCGAACCAGCGAGAATGATCATCACCAGACGAATGTCGACCATGCCGTAATAGGCCCAGATCAGGGTGCCGCCCAGCCCCATGACAAAGGCGATGACCAGTTCGGTGGCGGAGGCGACAATGCTGGTTGCGCCGATGATGTACATCAGGCCGGGAACGCCGATGAAACCGCCCACCGCGATGGTGGCGGCAAGCATGCCGGTGGCGATGGCGACCGGAAGCAGGAACCAGATGCTGATGCGCAGATTCGCGGTCTTCAGGGTGACCATCGGCCAGAGTTCAATCTGTTGCAATCGTTTGGCCAACGAAGTCCCAGGCGCGGACTCGTTGCCGGCCTGCTTCATTTTGACGGCGTCGCGCATCACAAAGGAGCCGACAATGACCAAAACCATCACAAAGACAATACTGACGTACAGGTTGGAACCAGCCTGACCCCACTTGTCCAGAATGTGCTTTTGCAGCATGATGCCCACCTGAACGCCGATTTCAGCAAAGACGCCCATGATCAGCCCCAACTTGATGTCCACCTGACCGTATTTGTACCGTTTGATCGATCCGACCAGGGCCTTGGGGAACTTGTGGCACATGTTGCTGGCAACCGCCACGGTTCCCGGAACACCCAGACTCATCATGCCCGGCGTGAGCACAAAGGCGCCGCCGGAGCCGATGAAACCGCTGACAAGTCCGCCGATGAAACCGACAATAAATAAAAACGTGATGGTGTACGCATTAAGGTCGATGAACTGTATCACTTCACTGATTGGCCCGTGCATTGTATGCTCCCGTTATTGTATGAATTCACCTTGAGTATTGCGACTTGCAAGACAACGTCTCGCCTCTGCTGGATTGCGCCTCAAACCTTATACGTTCACCTGGAGGCGCGGTCTGGCGTCCGGACGCGGAGCAACGACGCCCTCTTTGACCGGCTGATCCGCTTCGACGCGTTGCGCCGCAGTTTTCTTGGAAGCTTCAATGCCGAGCGCCGACCAAAAGGCGCTGGTAAAATTGCCGTGGAAATAGGACACGGCAAAGACAGTGGCCACCGGCAGCAGAGCAAACGCGCCCCCTTTGGTGAAGTAGGTCATGACCGCGTCCTGATTGACAAACACCGCCGCATACAACCCTGAAGTCAGCGCGCCAAAGAGGAAGCAATTTTTTACATGCCGTTTTCTGCTTGTGGTGGACATAGCGAATACTCCTTTTTCTTTTGGGTTATGAACAATGGTCTTGCTGCATTGACCTGACTGAGTGGTGATGACGGGGAACACGGGAACCGGCGATTGCCGGGCCACTTCCTGCACACGAATGCCCTTGTCGACGACGACGAACTCAATGCGTTTTTTTGCATGACACAGCCGACTGACGACCCCGCCGATCTTGCCGGTCTCGCCAAGATGTTCGACAACCACCTCTTTGTTGTGGGCTTTGCGGTTGAAGAGCGCTTCGCTCTCCCGCATGGCGGCGGCAAACAATTTGCTCCGCTTTCCCCGGTCGTGAAACAGCGGCAGAGTGTCGACATGCACAGCCAAAATGCCGTACTGCAGGCGATGGGCGACGTTGACGGCATACTCCATGACATGCTCGGACAGGTGCCCGTTGCGCGTCACCACCAGGATGAAGGGTCGATCCTTCTGGCGCTCCAGGAGCAGTTGGCGGTCGATCTGGTTGTGATCTTGCGGATCTTGTGGGAAAGCGGCGGTTTCGTTGTGCATAGCTGGTACGATGCCTTTGGGTGTTTGCATATTCGTTGCTCATGCAATACCAAGAACCGTGCCAAACGATTGTTTCTCTCAACATATTGTTATTCAATATATTTTTACCAAAGCCACCAGCTGAGCCGCGTAGATGCAGTTGCATTACGCAACACTGAAAACGATCGACGAACGCATACCCTGCATTCGCCGTTGCATTATGCAACCAACCCACCAAAGGGTGTAACATTGCCCGATTGCGGGCGCACCAGCCCTGCGCTAGCGACGTGGTTGATCAATCGACCGGGAACAAGACGGCAATGAATCAAGCGAGCGTGGACCCAAGGCGGTCGCCCCTGTGCAAAGACGACGACGCTTTGCAGTGGGCTCTGACGGAACGTCAGGGCATTAGTCTTGCATAGATCTGAATTTGGTCTATACATGGTTTTCGCGCAGTGGTTGCGCTGGCGGACAATGACCGTTGCAGCCATTTCGCGCCGCACCCGCCCGTCAAAAATTGAGGAAGGACACAAGGGATATCGTCATGTTCTTTAAAAAACGAACGGAACACACTGAAGAGGCTCCTCGCCAGCAGACAACGGCGCCCTCCGCCCTGGACGCCCTTCGCTCCCGAACAGCAGTGGCGCACCTGCCCCACCACGCCCTGGAAGCGGTGAACAACGAACTGGAGAAGCTGGAGAAGACCGACGCCTCTGTGGCCGAATATTCGGTGGGATTCAATTACATCGAATTGATCCTCGCCCTGCCCTGGAACAAATCCTCGCAATGCAAGCTGGACCTGGCGCGGGCGCAAGCCGTGCTCGACACCCGTCACTTTGGCCTCTTCCAGGTCAAGCAACGGATTTTGGAGTTTCTGGCGGCCAAAACGCTCTGCAGCAAGGCGCGACAAACCATCCTCATCGTCGACGACGAGGAAATAGCCCGCGCCAACATGGAACATGTACTGAAAAAAGAGGGCTACACCTGCCATTGCGCCGGCAACGGCGCCGAGGCATTGGAGGTGATGGCGCGGGAAGACGTTGATCTGGTGATCACGGATTTGAAGATGGAGCGGATGGACGGCATTGAACTGCTGCAGGAGGTCAACCGCATCTCGCCGGAAATCCCTGTGATTATGGTCACAGGGTTTGCGACGGTCAGCTCAGCGGTGGACGCCTTGAAGAAAGGGGCCGCGCACTATCTGGGCAAGCCGGTCAATCTCGACGAGTTGCGCCGGACCGTGAAGGACGTTCTGGAAAAGAAGCTGTTCGTGCAGATGGGCAAAGGGCCGATTCTGTGCTTCACCGGCCCTCCTGGAACAGGCAAAACCTCGGTCGGCAAGGCCATTGCCGAGGCGCTGCAGCGGCAGTTCATCCGCGTCTCTTTGGCGGGATTGCGCGACGAGGCCGAGTTGCGCGGTCACCGGCGCACCTACGTCGGCGCCCTGCCCGGTCGCATCATTACCGAACTGAAGCGGGCCGAAGTCAACAACCCGGTGCTGATGCTTGATGAGATCGATAAAATTGGTCAGGATTTCCGGGGCGACCCCGCGTCGGCCCTGCTTGAGGTCTTGGACCCGGAACAAAACGTCAACTTCACCGATCATTACCTGGAACTGCCCTTTGATCTTTCCCGGGTCATGTTCATCGCCACGGCCAACGATCTCTCCAAACTGCCAAAGCCACTGCTTGACCGCATGGAGTGTATTGAATTTACAGGCTATACAGAGCGAGAAAAACTCAAGATTGCGCAACAGTTCATTCTCCCTCGGCAGCTTAAGGTTGCCGGGTTGTCCAAGTCAGCGGTGCAATTCTCCCCTGAAGCCCTGTCGCGGGTGATCAACGACTACACCAGAGAATCCGGGCTGCGCAACCTGGAGCGCCAGCTTGCCGATGTTTGTCGAAAAATAGCCATGATGTGTCTCAAATCGAATCGCAGCCAGGATGAGCAGGTGCACATCGACGCCCAAACCTTGGGAAAATTGCTCGGACCGCGGAAATTCCACCGGGAGGCGGCGGAAGCCAACCCCCAGATCGGGGTTGCCACGGGCATGGTGTGGGCTGAGACAGGGGGGGAGATCATCAGCGTTGAGGCGGTTTTGATGCCCGGTTCAGGCACGCTGCTGCTCACCGGTTCGCTGGGCGAGGTGTTGCGGGAATCGGCGCAGACGGCGCTCAGTTTTCTGCGCAGCAGAAGCGAAGAATTCGGCGCTCCCGACAATTTTTTCAAAAACTCCGACGTGCACATCCATTTCCCGTCCGGGGCCATCCCCAAGGACGGCCCATCGGCCGGGGTCACCATCTTTGCCGCCCTGCTGTCGTTGCTGACCCGGCGACCGGCGCGACGGGACGTGGCGCTAACCGGAGAAATGACCCTGACCGGCCGGATCCTGCCGGTCAACGGCATCAGAGAGAAGGTGCTGGCGGCAAGAAGAGCGGGCGTGCGCATGGTGCTGTTGCCGCTTGCCAACCAGGAGGAGGTCGAGGCGCTGGAGCCGGACGTAACGGAAGGGTTACGCTGGGTGTTGGTCGCCAATGCCGGCGAAACCATTGCACACCTGTTTGCGCAGCAGGAGTTTGATGAATCCAGTGCGACTCCAGGGAGTTGTTCGATTGCTTCATCGAACGAGGCTTGATGCGCGAATTGAACTCAACACGTGGGGAGAAGAGGAAGCGGCCCCTGGCGTCTGACACAACAGGACGCTGGAGCATAGGAACAATCCTGCTCGGCTGTTCAACTTGGGCTAACGAAATTAACGGAAGCGGACGGATGTGTGGCGGATCGCGGCTCAGGCGTCCGGATTTTCCAGCCCATAACGTTTGATCTTGCGCCAGAGGGAAACCCGGTCGATGCCAAGGATTTTCACGGCCGCCGACTTGTTGCCTTCCACCTCGTCCAACACCTCGAGAATATACTGTTTTTCGTGTTCTTCCAGGGAAGGCCAGTCCTCGCGGTTGTCGCGAATGGTCAACCCCTCGGTGTCGCCAAAAACTGCGGCAATATGCTGCGGCTCAACGAGGTCGCCGTCGCAGGCAATCAAAATGCGCTGTGCGATATTCTCCAACTCCCTGATGTTTCCGGGGTAATCATAGAGCATCAGCCGCCGTTCCGCCTCGGGCGACAACTGGGGAGCGATCCTGCCCAGGCGGGCGTGCTTGGCCAGGAAATGGCGGGCCAGCAGGGGGATGTCTTCCTTGCGCTCGGAAAGCGACGGGACGGCAATGGTCAGCACATCCAAACGATAATACAGATCCGACCGGAAGCCGCCGCCTTCGGTTTCGCGTTTGAGATCCTTGTTGGTGGCCGCCAGCACCCGGAAATCGACCGCAATCTCTTCGGTGCCGCCCACCCGCAGCAGCGTCCGTTCCTGGAGCACGCGCAGCAGTTTCACCTGCATGGAGAGCGGCAATTCCCCTACCTCGTCAAAAAACACCGTGCCGCCTTCGGACATTTCCAACAGCCCTTTCTTGGCCTTGTTGGCCCCGGTGAACGCGCCCCGTTCGTAACCGAACAACTCGCTGGTGATCAACTCTTCGGTAAAAACCCCGCAGTTGAAGGCGACAAAACGCTTTTTGCCGCGCGGGCTTAACTCGTGGATGGTGCGGGCCACCAACTCCTTGCCGGTGCCGGTTTCCCCCTGAATCAACACATTGCAATCAAGCTGCGACACCTGGTGGATGGTTTCGCGCAGGGCCTGAATTTTTCGACTGTGGCCGACGATTCGCAGGGCGCCTTTGCTGGCGTCCACCTGGTTGCGCAGCAAACGGATTTCCTTGCGCAGCAGGTTTTTCTCCAGGGCCTTTTCGACAATGACCCGCAATTCATTGATTTTGAATGGTTTGGCGACGTAATGATAGGCTCCGCGCCGCATCGCCTCGACTGCGGTGTCGACGCTTGCATGCCCGGTGATCACCACCACTTCGATGGCGGGCCACAGGTTCTTGGCCTCGTCCAGGACGGCCATCCCGTCCTTTCCCTTCATGCACAGGTCGGTGAGCACCAGATCGATTTCTTCTTTTTTGAGGATGTCTATCGCCTGCTGTCCATTTTCCGCAACCCGCGCCGAATACCCGTCTTTGGTGATGATGTGCGCCAAATTGTCGCGGGCGATAGGTTCATCGTCAACAATAAGAATTTTCCGATCTTTCATGCCCCTGCTCTGTCAGTTCTCTTGCTCGCCCGGAAAAGGAAGGTGAATGAAAAACGATGTACCCCGGCCAGGACGACTTTGCACGGCAATAGTGCCCCGATGTTTTTGGATAATGCCGTACACCACCGACAAACCGAGACCTGTGCCCTGCCCTTCTTCCTTGGTGGTAAAAAAAGGATCAAAGATTCTGGCTTGGTGTTCCTCGGAAATGCCTTGCCCGGTGTCGCTGACTTCAATAACAACCTCTTCGGCGGCAGGATCTTTGACGGCGGTCATCGCAATGTCCCCTTCCCGTTCAATAGCCTGAGCCGCATTGATGATCAAATTGATGAACACCTCCTGCATCCGCTGCACGTCAATATAACAGAAGAGGTCGTCGGGTATGTCGACAGACATGTTGATGTTGGCCGGCACTTGACTTCTGGCCAAAATGACGGCTTTGTTTGCCACATCGACCAACTGCGCCTCCCGCAGGCAGAAATCCTGGCTTCTGGAAAATTCCAACAGATTTTTAACGACATCCCTCGCCCTAAGGGTCTCTTTATCGATATTTTTCAGCATCCGTTTGAGCAGAGGCACATCGCCGGCGTCAAATTCATCAATGGCGATCTGACACGAGGTGGAAATATTGTTCAATGGATTGTTCAATTGATGGGCAACACCGGCGGTGAGCGTGCCCAATGAAGAAAGTTTTTCGGCTTGGATCAATTGATCCTGCCGCCGCTCCAGCTCGGAGACCATAATGTTGAACGTTTCCATGACCTGCTGAATTTCGTCACGGGTGTTGATGACGTCGATCTTTTTAAACTGGCCGCCGGCAATGGCTTCTGTTGCCTTTTTGATCACCGAAAGTGGTTTGAAAATGAAATACACAATCAACATTGAAAGCATAACGCCAATAAAGATGGCCATTGACGACCACGAAACCAGCTGTCCCTTCAAGAGGGTCATCATTATATGGATTCTATTTTTCTCGAAATTAACAACCTCGCCACTGATTTCAGCAATCAACTTCCCCTGCTGCCTGATTTTTTCGGAAACATCATTGCGAACATCGACGTCTGCATTTTTCAGCTGCATCAATTCGTTAATATATTCAATATATATTGACACATTCTTATCTAAAAGATTCAGCTTTGGATTAACAGACAAATTTCCATCGTTCTGGATTATCTTTTCTCCAATCGATATAACCTCTTTAAGCATATCGATGTTATCAACAAGAGACTCCTTCTCGCCATACAAGAAATAATTTTTCTCATACCTACGCGCTTCAAGAATGATGTTATGAATATCGTATGCAAGCTCGAGCACTACGGCTTTTTTCTCAGTGGTCACCAGATCGTCATACGACACAAACGCCATAAGAATAACAGCGCATATATAAAACATGAGCACTGTTATGATTTTAAAACTCAAACCAAAAAATATTTTTTTCAACATAACCGTATCCTTTCGCTGTGGATTACATGCGGCGTCCTTTCGAGGCGACAACGCCGCAATTTCCCAGCCAAGGAAGTTGCGCGCCCGTTCGTCTCCGACGCAGGAGTAAGCTGTAAACATGCAGTATTTGCACCAATCGACACGGGAACATTGATCAATTTCACTGGGGAGATTGCTGGAGGATGGGCACAAAAGCACACAGGGCGCCCATTGCACAAAACGTGATTTCTTCAATCAAAGCAGATCAATACATCCGGTGGCGGAACAGCCAGGTGGCCATGGCCAGGGTCACGGCGGCGATGATCGACATCGGCCAGAGGTCGTGCCAGAAATATTCGATGCCCGCCCCTTCAAGAAACACCCGGCGGACGATGGTGAGGAAATACCGCATCGGGTCAAGATAGGTCAGGGCCTGCATGAAAGCCGGCATGTTGGCGATGGGCGTGGAAAACCCGGAGAGAATCACCGCCGGCACAATGAAGAGAAAGGCTCCGAGCAGGGCCTGTTGCAGGGTGGCGGAGAACGAGGAGATCATCAGGCCGACGCCGATGATCGACAGCACATAGATGATCAGGGCCGGATAGAGCACGCTCAACTGGCCGACCAGCGGAATTTTGAACCAGAACACCGCCACCGCAATGATCAGCGAGGCCTCGCCGACCCCAACCAGCAAGCCGGGCATGGCCTTGCCGATGAGAATCTCCCAGGGGCGCAGCGGCGTGACCAGCAGTTGGTCAAAGGTGCCGGCCTCGCGCTCGCGGGCCACGGACAGGGCGGTCACCACCAGGGTGACGATCATGGCCAACAGGGCGATGATGCCGGGGACGATGAACCAACGGCTCTCGAGGTTGGGGTTGAACCAGGCCCGCATGTTGAGCCGCGCCGGCAGCTTGACGCCGTTGAGTTCTGCCCGCTCCTCGTTGAAATCCGACACAATGCTGCGTACATAATTGAGTGCCAGCATGGCGGTGTTGGAGTTGCGGCCGTCGATCAGCACCTGGATGTTGCAGCTTTCGCCCCTGGCCGCGTCGCTGGAACATTGCGGGCCGATGTGCAATGCCAGCAGCGCGCCCCCCCGGTCGATCAGGGGGGCTATCTCCGCTTCTGAGCGCAGGTAGCCGACCACCTCAAACCCGCTTGAGCGTTCAAACCGGCCCGCCAGATCGCGGGAAAAACCGCCCGTGTCCTCGTTCAATATCGCCAGGGCCGCATGTTCCAAATCAAAGGTGGCGGCGTAACCGAACACCAGCAGCTGAAAAATCGGCGGCACAATCACCGCCATCCGGCTTTTTTTATCCCGGAACAGGGCCAGGAATTCTTTGATGATCAGGGCGAGGATACGATGGCCCACCGTGGCCTCCTATTCGAGATTTTTTCTGGTCTTGCGGTAGACCATGCCGTGGAAAAACAGCCCCATGCCCACCAGGGCCGCCGCATTGGGCAGCACCACGCTCCACACATCGCCCACCAGAAACAGGGTCTGGAGGATGGACACATAGTAGCGGGCCGCGATCAGATGGGTCAGCCCCTGGATGATCGGCGGCATGCTCTGAATGTCGAAGATAAAGCCGGAGAGGATGAAGGCCGGCAAAAAGGTGCTGACCATGGCCACCAGGGCGGCCACGAACTGTGATTTAAAGATGGTGGAGATAAAAAAACCCATGCCCAGCGCCACCCACAAAAACAGGGCAGAGGTCGCCAGCAGCAGCCACAGCGAACCGCGCAGCGGCACATGAAAAAGCGAGTGCGCCATGGCCAGCGACAGCGCCAGCCCGCCCATGCCAAGAATAAAATAGGGAATCAACTTGCCCAGCAGGATTTCCACCACCGAAATTCGAGTGACCAGCAGGGCCTCCATGGTGCCGCGCTCCCATTCCCGGGCGATGACCAGGGCGGTGAGCAGGGCGCCGATCAGGGTCATGATCACCGCCAGAACCCCTGGCACCAGGAAATCGGTGGAGCGCACCTCGGGGTTGTACCAGATGCGCTGCTCCAACTGCACCGGCGACTGCAGCTTCTTGCCCGCCCGCTCCGCCTGCTGCTCCAGCCAGCCAAACCAGATGCCCTGCACGTAGCCTTCGATCAGGCGCGCGGTGTTGGCGTCGACGCCGTTGACAATCACGCCGATGGGCGGCGAATCCTTGCGCAGGTAATCGCGGCCAAAGTTGTGCCGCAGCCAGACAATGCCGTCCACCTTGGATTGGCGCAGGGCGGTTTCCGCCTCCTGGATGGAATTGAGGGCCAGGGGCGCGAAATAGGAGGTCTGGTAAAAGCCGCCGGCAAAACTGAGCGACTGGCTGTCGGCCTGTTCCACCACCAAGGCGATGCGCACGTTTTTCGCATCCAGGCTGACGCCGTAGCCAAATATCAACAGCAGCAGCATCGGCAGGAAAAAGGCAATGGCAATGCTGGACGGATCGCGGATGACCTGCAGCCATTCCTTGCGGATCATCCCTTTGACGCGCAGCAGTCTTCCCGGTTTCATGCGCTGGCCTTGGCTGCTTGTGGGGCGGATTTGAGATTGGCCTCGTTGCGGTTGGCCTCCAAAAGGCCGATGAAGGCGTCTTCCATGGTGGCCTCGCGCCCTACCCCGCCGCTGAACCCTTCCTTCATCGCCTCGGGCGTGCCTTCGGCCAGCACCCGGCCGTCGGCCATGATCACCAGCCGGTCACAGTATTCGGCCTCTTCCATGAAATGGGTGGTGACCAACACGGTCACGCCCTGATCAGCCAGACTGTTGATCTGCACCCAGAATTCGCGCCGGGCCAGGGGATCGACCCCGGAGGTGGGTTCGTCCAGAAACAGCACCTCGGGCTCGTGCATCAGGGCCACGGCCAGGGCCAGCCGCTGCTTGAACCCCAGCGGCAGGGACTGGCTCTCAGTGGCGGCAAAGGGCTCGAGGTTAAAGGTGGACAGCGCCCAATCGATCTGGCCGCTGCGCCGCGCCCCGCGCAGACCGTAGGCGCTGCTGAAAAATTTGAGATTCTGCATCACGCTCAGGTTGCCGTAGAGCGAGAATTTCTGGGCCATGTAGCCAATCTTGGCCCTGGCCGCCGCCGCTGCGGTGCGCAGGTTCATCCCGGCCACAGTGCAAGCCCCGCTGGAGATGGGCAGCAGGCCGCAAAGCATGCGAAAGGTGGTGGTCTTGCCGGCCCCGTTGGCCCCGAGCAGGCCGAAGATCTCGCCGTGCCGCACCCGAAACCCGACATGATCGACCGCGTAAAAATCGCCGAACCGACGCACCAGATTGTCCACCGTGATCACGTCCTGGCCGGCCAGCCGGTCGCTGGTTTGCCGCAGGGTGATGTGATTGTCGCCGTTGGCGGCGGCGTGGTCGTCTTTGAGGGTGGCCACGAAATAATCCTCGAAACGAGGCGCAACCGGCGCGACCTCCACCGCAATCTCCGAGGGCAGGCCGATGGGCTGCAGCGGCGTCCGGTCGCGACTGACCACCCGGATCGCCTTGCCCAGGATCAGGGCGTCAAGCACCGCCGGGTTATGGCTCAACGCCCGTTGCAGGGCGCGTTTGGGCATGTCCGGGGCGCGAACCTGCCAGGTGCGGCCCTCGACCTGTTGGCTGAAGGCGCGGGGATGATCGTGCCCCAGGATTTTACCCTGATGGATCAGCACCACCTCGGCGCAGCGTTCAGCCTCGTCCAGATAGGCGGTGCTGAGCAGCACGCTCATGCCCTCGGCCTCGACCAGATGGTAGACAATCTGCCACAACTCCCGCCGCGACACCGGGTCCACGCCCACGGTGGGCTCGTCGAGCAGGAGCAAACGCGGCGGGCGCACCAGGGTGCAAACCAGCCCCAGCTTCTGCTTCATGCCGCCGGAGAGCCGCCCGGCCAGACGACCGCGAAACCCTTCCAAGCCCGCCATGGCCAGCAACTGCGCGTACCGCTCGGCCCGCGCCTCCGCCTCCACGCCCTGCAGATCGGCGTACAGGTCCAGGTTTTCCAGCACGGTGAGATCTTCGTAAAGGCCGAATCGCTGCGGCATGTAGCCGATGCTGGCCTGCACCTTGAGCGGCTCCCGCACCACGTCGATGTTCAGCGCCCTCAGGCTGCCCTGGTCCGGGGTCAGCAGGCCGGCGCACAACCGCATCAGGGTGGTCTTGCCCGCGCCGTCCGGGCCGATCAGACCAGTGACCATGCCAGGGCGAATGGCGCAACTCACCCCGTCCAGAGCGGTGATCTGTTTCTTTTCAATGGTGAAGGTCTTGCGGACCTGATCCAGGACAAGGGCTGCGGCGCTATCAGGCGCAGCGCCGGTTGGAGCGGCGGACGGAGCGGTGGGCGCAAAGGCGGCGTGCGGGGAAGAGTGGAGAGGTGAAACGGCGGGCCGAGCCATGGTTGCTCCTGGAGGAGGTCGTGCAGTGACGGAAAAATTGTCGCCATCATACACAAGTCCCCGATTATTCTCCATGCCTGCGCGAAAAAAGTGCGGCTCTTCAGCTGCCTGTTCAGGCGACCGGCGGGAAAAGGGGACTGATTCATTCCCCAAGATTATCACAGGGTAATCGTTGCTAAATCAAATGGATATAAGTATTAAGGGTAGAGTTGCGCAGGGGGAGCAAAAAATTGGCGGCCGATTGATTGACGAAACACTAAAGCGACCCTTAATTGGCAGACATGCCGCAATGGCTTGATTCCGATATATATTGGAATTCCATCCTGACGATCCATGCAACCGATAACACTCCATCAGTGTTATTACATAATTATCGAATTGCAATATAGATCAAAGAATAACAGCTAGCAAAAATGGCGAAAAAATGAAAGTAATAAAATTTACAAATTATAAAAATGAAAAATTTCTTACTTGCATAATTTTTTCAATTCTATTTTTACTCACAAACAAAATATACGCAGGCACAAAATGCGACAACATTAACTATCAAAATATTAAAAAAATCAATATCGTATCCCCAGAATTAGAAGGCGGAGCAACCAATGATGGATCAGGCATTTATTTCGAGCTTGTAAAGTTGATTTACAATCCAGTAGGGATTACCGTAAAAACAAGCAACGCTCCATTTAACCGAGTCAACATGTTGTTAACTAAAAATAAAATTGATGCGTCAATTTCTTTTTACTCTTCAAAGGTTGCATCAGATAATGGTTTAAACTATTACAAAACTCCGAAACGTCCAATAAACACTGAAAGGCTAACAGCAATCTTTAAAAATAATTCTAGCAAATGGATTTTCCCCGATTCTTTGGTTGGGAAAAGAGTTGCCTGGATGGATGGATATAATTTCGAGAAAGGAATACCTGTTGATTATGAGTACCAGAGAATATCAGACCAATTACAGGGATTGAAATTGCTTCAAATAGGAAGAATCGATTACTATCTAGACAATGAATACGATATAAAAAGGACAATAAAAAAATATAACTTTGACGACAAACAATACACCATGCAACCAATCTTAGAAAATCAACTGTTTGTTGCTTTTTCAAAAACACAAAAAAGCAACAAACTCATGGACTTATTTGACTGCAGAATGGATGAATTGCGCGAATCAGGAGAACTTGAAAAACTATACTACAAATGGGACATTCCAATGCCTCCAAAGGAATAAGCACAAAACAAGCCCATAAAACATCAAATAATGACAAAATTATTCAACGGTCAACTCATGCCTTTCCCACCTTTTCAACGTCACACCGACATATTCCATATCAAAATATGCTGATACAAAATCATCATCAACCGTAAATTCAAGCTGCAATAAAGATCTTTTTTTACTTCAATTTTTCACCTGAAGAATTCTTCCAATTCTCTTTAATCCACCTGATCACATCCTCTTGATTTTTAATTTCATCAGGGAGTCGATCATGGATCATTTTTTCCACCCTATTGCCAAAACCTTCCACGCTCCAAGCTACGTGGTCAGTTAACGAGCTGATAATATACAGAACTTCCTGTCCATCTTTGCGGTTGAACGGTGTGACGTCAGGAACCCCTGAAACTCTGGGGTCATCTTTTTCATACGGGGACCACGCGTACTCATACACCAGGTCTTCTTTTCTGAAGGTATCCATAATCCGCCTCATTTGTAGTAGGGGAAAAGATCAATCTGCCATCTTGCAGTTATTGTAAGCATCAATTTGACGCTGTCTCCCCGCGACATTTGCCACCCCTAATATTTTGGCCTGATTCGGCCGGCTAATTCCATTTTTAAATCAAACGAGGCCTGCTGCACACAGCAACATCTCGTCGAGGAGGGTGCGTCATATCAACCTGTAGCCTGGATGCAGCTTGCGGAATCCGGGGTTTGATGTGATCTGTTCCCGGATTCCGTTGCACTTCATCCAGGCTACGGTCCGCCGGCCTGCTCTCGTTCTCTGGTTTCCAAGCATCGTATGGGAACATTTCGTTGGGCCAGCCAAAACGCTGCATCATTGTGACCAAGGGGGCAATCTCGGTCCTTGCCTGCGATTTGTCCCTTCGCTCGAAGGGACAAACAAGCGCGTTTCACTTTTGAAATGGAAATGGAATAACTCGACAGCAATGGGAAGGTCTGGCGCAAACGGGCCTTCCGCCGCGCTCATCACAACCGCCTATAACTTTTAGCCAGTGCGAATATTGACAGGGCCACCGCTGCCGCTTACTGTATCAGCAGGTTTCCCGGCGTGCACGACAGGCAACCGGTCAAGATACACTGTTGTATTTTGGGAACAAAATCGATGGGTTCAACCGACCTGTCCGACACCCATCGCTTTGCAATTGAGATTGTGCACATAGCTCTACAAGAGGAGAACAACCATGGCCTATACATGTCAGAATTGCGGCGCATCTGCAGACACTCCCACCAGCCTCTGCAAGCCAATCAACGAGGAATTCGAAAGCAAATTTTGCGGCGCCCCGGCAACCCAGGTTTGCGATGACAAACTGAAAACCATTCAATACGCATGTGACTCTTGCGGCAGCGTGTCGGCAGATGCTGATCGTCTGTGCAGTCCGTCTATGATCAAATAACCGACGGAAAAACAAGCAGTTTTCAAGTGAATTCTTACTACAAAGCAACCTGCTGGCCCGCCCCCCAAAAGAGCGGGCGGCAGGCGCGCCATTTCTGCAAACCCTACTTTTCAGGATAAAGCGCCTCCCCTTTCACCAGTCCGGCAATGCGCACAATCCGCATTGTGCGCGAAAAAACAGAGCTCAATCCAAGCCATCCCTGGTTCCTCGACGCTCTCCGCAATGGTTGAGTTGTCGTCCATCTGACCGCCCCAAAATATCCCAACGCTGCTGTTTCTACAGACGCCCCCCTGATTGTTCGCCATGTTTGGGCGCAACAAGCGCTGCTCTTCAGCGGCCTGTTCCGGCAACCTGCCAAACCCGCCGGGCTCATACCGTCCGCCTGCCCTTCCCCTTCCCGTAGCCCTTGCGTCATCAATAAAAAGCGGCAAACCGCCGTTGACGCGCACAGACACATTGTGGCCCAACTAGTTATGCTGACACTATTTTCATGAAAGAAGAGGGTGACATTTGATCGTTGCCCCAACTATCCCCGCGTGGTAGGAACATTTTGTTGCGCTGGCTGCTTGATGACGTCAACACGCCCGTCACCGGAGGAAATCATGTCTGAACGGTTGAAGTTTGAGCGGTATGTATGGTTGCATCATCAGATCAAGCTGGCGAAGTATCCCAACTCGCAGAGCCTCGTTCACGAGTTTGAGGTGTCGCAACGCACTGCTCTGCGCGACATCGAGTTCATGCGCGAGACGCTGCTGGCGCCCCTTGAATTCGACCGGTCGCGCAACGGCTATCGTTATGCCGACAACACCTACGAAATTCCCGGATACTGGATCAACGAGGGCAACGTGCTGGCCCTGGCACTTGCCGTCCGACTTGCCTCAACCATCCCCGACGCCGCCATCAAAGAGGAACTCTGCCGCCTGATTGGCCAGATGACCAACGCCTCCCGCAAAAACGGCGCATCCTGCCTGGACGGAATCAGCGACAAGGTTTCCGTTAAAAACATCGAGTACGCCAAGGTCAACGAGCAGCATTTTCGGTTGGTTGTTCAAGCGCTCTTTGCCGATCAAGCGCTTCGCATCACCTATCACTCTCCCCACAGCGGCGCCGTCACCGAGCGGACGGTGCAACCGCTCCACCTGATGCACTACATGGGCAGTTGGCATCTGCTGGCATGGTGCGCGTCCAAAAGCGCAATCCGGGATTTTGCCCTGGCTCGCCTGCAGGCGGTTGACATCTCAAAAAATCGTATCCAAGTGCCGGCCGACCTCCCGCCGATCAAGGAATACACCCGCCGCCATTTCGGCATTATGCAAGGGAAAGCCACCACCACGGCGACCCTGCGTTTTTCGCCCCACATCGCTCCCCGCATTATTGAACAGATCTGGCATCCCGACCAGCAGACCAGCTTGGAACCCGACGGCAGCCTGCTGCTCAGCTTTCTCACCGCCGATTACCGCGAACTGATCAGAAATATCCTCAGTTACGGCGCCGAGGTGCGGGTGGTGGCGCCCCCGGAACTGCAAACCCTGGTTCGTGAGGAAATTGAAAAAATGCACAGAAATTATCGGCGCCCTGACATCCCCTGACAGGGCGGGGGTGGTAGGGTGGAGGCAAAGGTGAATGAGTGGATTAGCTCTGACTCCTTGTCTATTTTGCGGCCCTTCAGCCTTCCTCATTCAAAACGGTACTGACGACTATGGAATATTACGCCCATTCAACTGAAAAGGCAGATAAATCCGACTGGCAACCACTTGATGAACATTTGCACAACGTGGGGAAACTGTCCGAGCAATTTGCCGCCGCATTCATGGCAGGGCAATGGGGACGATGCGTGGGGGAATTGCACGATGCCGGCAAGGCGTGCCCAGATTTCATCGCGCGGTTGGAAGGTAGAGCAAACCGCGTTGACCATGCCACCTTCGGGGCTCAGTTGGCCCAAATGCGTGACGGTAAATTAGGTTTTTTACTCGCGTATGTGATCTGTGGACATCATGGTGGATTGCCCGATGGCGGTGTTCAGGAAGGACAGCTGCACCATCGATTACGCAAAGAAATTACAAATACCGAAATATTGCCGGAACTCGGCGGTGCCAAACCATTACTCTTTCCTTTTCAATTAGAAAGAGAATGGTCCATGTTCAATCTGGCTTTTTTTACCCGCATGCTGTTCTCCTGTCTGGTGGACGCCGATTTCCTCGACACCGAAGCCTTTTGTAACCCTGACAAATCAGCACTGCGGCGGGCATTACAGCAGAATAATTTTGGTAATCTGAGGAGTTCTTTACAGTCCTTCATTTCTCAAAAACAGGCATCGGCAGAACTGGGAAAGGTGAACGCTGCGCGGCAGAGGGTTTTGGCGCGGTGTATTGAGCAAGCGAGAGAAGCCCAAGGATTCTACTCGTTAACTGTACCGACTGGCGGCGGAAAAACACTTTCTTCGCTGGCCTTTGCCTTGGAGCATGCGGAAACGCACGGCCTTTCACGGGTAATTTATGCCATCCCCTTTACTTCAATCATCGAGCAAAACGCCGAAGTGTTCCGGCAGGCCCTTGGTGAGGCCAACGTGCTTGAGCACCATTGCAATTACCATGCTCGGGAGGATGACGATGCGGTCATGTACAACAAGTGGCGGGGACTTGCGACCGAGAACTGGGCCGCGCCGGTGGTGGTGACCACCAATGTGCAATTTTTCGAGTCATTATATAGCAATAAACCGTCACGTTGTCGCAAACTGCACAATATAGCCGGGAGCGTGATCGTCCTTGACGAGGCCCAGGCGATTCCTACCGAATTTCTTCAACCTTGCCTCCTCGCGTTGCGCGAATTGGTCGCTCATTACCGGTGCACGGTCGTGTTATGCACCGCCACTCAGCCAGCGTTGGATGATACGAACCTGAAGCGTTTACAACTCCCTGAGACCAAAGAGATTGTTGATGATCCTGATCAATTGTTTGCGGAGCTCAAAAGGGTTCGTGTCGAATTCATCGGCAAATTGACCACCGAGGAACTCGCTCGGCAGCTCGACGGCCACCCCCAGGTGCTTTGCGTTGTCTCGACCAAAAAACAGGCGCAACAGGCAGTTGCAATTATGAGAGAAACTGAGGGCACATTCCACCTGTCAACGAACATGTACCCGGTGCATAGGTTGCGTGTGCTTGATGTCATCAGGCAGCGGCTTGCGGATGGGTTGCCGTGCCGGGTGATCTCTACCTCGTTGGTTGAGGCCGGTGTCGATCTCGACTTCCCGGTTGTTTACCGGGCCATGGCAGGCCTCGATTCCATTGCCCAGGCAGCCGGGCGGTGCAATCGTGAAGGGCTGTCGGATTTTGGCTTGGTGTATGTGTATGAACCGGAAGAACTGCCCGCCATGCCTTGGTTACGGCGTCGCATCTCGCGTGCCCAGGAAACTCTGCGATTATTTCCCTCGGGTGACTGCTTGGAACTCGTTCCGATGCAACGTTATTTCGAATTGCTGTACGACGTGGAAAGTTTGGATGCAAAAGACATCGTCAAGCGAGCGAATCCCTGCCTGCATTCAGAACTGATCGTGCCGTTTCAGGAGGTGGCCAAGGATTTCCGCCTCATTGAAGATGAAGGCGTTGGCGTGATTATGCCGGGGCTCCCCGAAGACAGAGACGAGGTGCAACGATTGGTTGAGCAATTGCGACACGCGCAGTTTCCCCTGGCGACAGGGCGAAAACTGCAACGCTATGCGGTGGTGGTACGGAGCAACGTGCTGTTTCGCTTGCAACAAAAAGGGGTGATTGAGATGGTTCGTGATGTTTTCCCGATCATGTTGAATGCCGCCGCCTACGATGCACGCTTGGGATTTCGAGAAGATATGGCCGAGCTTTGGGATCCTGAGTTTTTTTGCAGATAGAAAATTTAGAAAAAATACACCAACTATTGAAAAAAAATTGACGGCGACCATCGGCCATATGTATGCTCCCATCAAGGACCGGGAGGGTACCCCTTGGGCGAAGGTGCAGTTTGTGGTCATCCCCCGCGCGGGGATGCGGATTGAAATAATAGCTGGTGCAATTTGTCGTTTGTTATTGGAGCGTTGCTTGGATGTAACGCTCCAGGAATCCTCTACGTAAGGAGGTGTGCCTATGGGGTATGGAGTTAAACTTCGTGTCTGGGGTGACTACGCTTGTTTCTCCAGGCCGGAGATGAAAGTGGAACGGGTGTCGTATGATGTTATGACTCCCTCGGCGGCGCGGGGGATTCTGGAGGCAATCCACTGGAAGCCGGCCATTCGTTGGGTGGTGGACAGGATTCATGTGCTCAACCCTATCCGTTTCGACAATGTTCGTCGTAATGAGGTGAAGTCAAAAATTCCCAAGCCCAATCCGACAACGGTGATGCGCGATAAAAAATCGCTGTTTTATTTGGTGGATGAGGGGGATAACCGGCAACAGCGAGCCACAACTTTGCTTCGCAAAGTGGACTATGTGATTGAAGCCCATTTTGAACTGACAGAGAAAGCGGGGCCGGGGGAGAATGAGGGCAAACATCTTGATATTTTTAACCGGCGAGCTCGCACCGGGCAATTTTTCCACCAGCCTTGTTTCGGCTGTCGTGAATTTCCTTCTTTTTTTGAGCTGTTGGAGGGCGAGTTACCGATTTCTTGCTACAAGGGAGAAACAAAAGAGTTGGGATACATGCTGCTGGATATCGATTTTGCCAACGGCATGAAACCACTCTTTTTCAAGGCCACCATGCAGGACGGCATCATCACCCCGCCTGCACCCCGGTCGTCGGAGGTGCGGTCATGATTCTTCAGGAATTGAACCGTTATTATGAACGCAAAGCGGCGGAGCCTGATACTGCAATCCCCGCCTATGGCTCCAGTGTGGAGAATATCTCGTTTGCTCTTGTCCTTGGTGACAATGGGGAATTGTTGAACGTGGAAGACCTTCGGTTGCAGGAGGGCAAGCAACTGCGGCCCCGTAAAATGGTCGTGCCGGCAGCCGAGAAGAAAGCCAATGGAATTAAGCCAAATTTTCTTTGGGATTCGACCAGCTATGTCCTAGGGCTGGATGACAAGGGCAAGCAGGAGCGAACGGATAAATGTCACAAGGCCTTTGTCCAGCAGGTGCGCACTTTCTGCGCGGCTGAAGATCCTGGCCTCAAGGCAATTATCTTCTTTTATGACCACGATTTCCGGACAATAACCACCCTGCCGAATTGGGTGGACATCTGCGGTGCAAACTTGGTTTTCCGTTTGAGTGGTACGCCGGGGTTCATCCATGACCGTGCGGCAGCGCGTAAGGCATGGGAACAGTGTCTAGGGCAACGTGAGGCTGCCACAATTGGGCAATGTCTCGTCTCAGGGGAAGACGAGCAACCTCTTGCCCGTTTGCATCCTTCCATTAAAGGCGTGCGCGGTTCTCAACAAGGCGGGGCGGATATTGTTTCGTTTAATAAACAATCCTTTGAATCCTATGGCAAGGAACAGGGGGCGAATGCACCTATCAGCCAAAAGGCAACTTTTAACTATGTCACAGCGTTAAATACATTGTTGGCCATAGATAGTCGCCAAAAGGTAGTGGTTGGCGATACGACTATTGTGTTCTGGGCAGAATGTCGCAGTGTTGCCGAAGAGCTGTTTGCCGACCTGTTTGCTCCGGATGAAAGCCGCGTTAAGCCGGTAGCGGCCGATGATGACCAGCAAACTGCCGGGAAAATATTGCACCTGCTGACCAGCCTTCGATCCGGTAAACGAGCAGTCGATATTATCCCCGAATTGGACGAGTCCGTCCGTTTTTATATTTTGGGGCTTGCCCCCAATGCTTCACGTTTATCCATCCGGTTCTGGATGGCAAGCACCGTGGGAAACTTTTTGAAGAATATCGGGGAGCATTTTCGCCACCTGGAGATAGTGCGCCAGTACGACAGCGAACCGGAGTTTCCTCCTCTTTGGCGGTTGCTCTGCCAGACTGCAACCCTTGGAAAGAGTGAGAATGTCTTGCCCGTGCTTGCGGGCGGCATGACCAAGGCCATGCTGAACGGCGGCTTGTATCCGCAGAGTTTGCTTGCGGCGGTCTTAGGTCGTATTCGAGCCGAACGTGAAGTCGGATATTTTCGGGCGGCTTTGCTGAAAGCCTTTCTCGTCCGTAATAAACAAATGGAGATTTCTATGTATTACGACCCCAGCAGGAAAGAGGTCCCTTATTTGCTCGGAGGCTTGTTTGCCGTTCTCGAGAAAGCCCAGGCAGATGCAATTCCAGGAGCGACAGCCACTATGAAAGATCGTTTTTTCGCTTCGGCGCCTGCAACGCCAGCCAGGGTCTTTCCCATGTTGCTGAAAAATGCCGCCAACCACATCGCAAAATTGCGCAAAGACCCCGCGAAGACCGGCTGGGCCATCAATTTAGAAAAATCCATCCAGGATTCGGTAGCGCATCTTGCTCACTTTCCGCCAACAATGTCGCTGGAGGACCAGGGACTGTTCATGATCGGCTATTACCAACGGATGAAGGATTTCTATACTAGTAAAAACACCACAGCCAACACGACCGAGGAGAATTGACCATGACTGCAATTGCCAATCGTTATGAATTTGTGCTGCTTTTTGATGTGGAAAACGGCAATCCCAATGGTGACCCGGATGCTGGCAACACTCCTCGCGTCGACCCGGAAACCGGGCATGGCCTGGTGACGGATGTCTGTTTAAAACGCAAGATCAGAAATCATGTGGCGTTAGCCAAGGACGGCGCTGAAGGATTCAAAATTTATATTCAGGAAAAGGCAGTCTTAAATCGTACCAACGAGGAGGCGTACAAAGCCTTTGAATTGAAATCGGAAGCCAAGAAATTGCCCAAAAACATTGAAGATGCACAGAAGGTCACTGGCTGGATGTGCGCTAATTTTTACGATATTCGCGCTTTTGGCGCGGTGATGACCACGGAAGTCAACTGCGGACAGGTGCGAGGGCCGATACAGTTGGCCTTTGCCAAAAGCGTTGAAAGTATCATGCCCCAGGAAATCAGCATTACCAGAATGGCGGTGACCAATGAGAAAGATTTGGAAAAAGAACGCACCATGGGGCGTAAGCATATCGTGCCGTATGGCCTCTATGTAGCACATGGATTTGTTTCTGCCGCCCTGGCGGATAAAACCGGTTTTTCCGAAGATGATTTGGAACTTCTTTGGGATGCCCTCATCAACATGTTCGAGCATGACCGTTCCGCCGCCCGTGGATTGATGAGCAGCCGTAAGCTCTTTGTGTTCAAACATGAGAACAAGATGGGTAATGCCCTGGCGCACAAGCTGTTTGACTTGATCGACATCCAGCGCGCGGAAGGCTCAACCGGTCCGGCCCGTTCGTTCAAGGATTACTCCGTAACCGTAGGCGATGTCCCGAAGGGAGTGGAGTTGGATATAAAATTATGACCGCGTGATTGTTTGAACCGATAAACGGAGCTAGCTTTCTATGGAGTTCTCACAAGAACAGCAAACCTCGCCTTCTGATCACAGCGCCATCGTCCTCTATCAGGCCGATGACGGGCAAATAAGGCTGGATGTCCACCTGAGGAATGAAACCGTCTGGTTAACGCAAGCGCAGATGGCTTTTCTTTTTCAGACGGAGCGCAGTGTCGTAACCAAGCATATTAACAATGTTTTCAAATCAGAAGAGTTAGCCAGAGAGGCAGTCTGTGCAAAATTTGCACAGACTGCCGCGGATGGCAAAACCTACCAAACCAATTTTTACAATCTGGACGTTATCATTGCCGTCGGCTATCGGGTCAACTCCAAACGCGGCACCCAGTTCCGCATCTGGGCCTCATCGGTACTCAAGGAGTATCTGATCAAGGGCTATGCCCTCAATCAGCGGCAGCTGGCGGAACAGGGGGTGGCTGAGTTGCGCGGGGTGCTCGATTTGCTGGCCACAACCTTGGAGCAGCATCAACTGGCGGATGCAACCGGGTTAGCTGTGGTGGAGCTGGTGAGGCGTTACGGCCTGAGCTGGCAATTGCTGCTCCAATATGACGAAGACCGGCTGCCCCTGCCATCTGGGCTCACCCGGCGGGAGTCGGTGGGTTTTGATCTGGCCGTGGTGCGCCGGGGCATTGCCTGTCTGCGTGATGATCTGGCCGCCAGGGGCGAGGTCACCGATCTCTTTGGCCGCGAGCGTGGCGAGAGCCTGGCTGGCATCCTCGGCGCCATCCACCAAACCTTTGGCGGTGAGGACCTCTACCCGAGCATCGAGGAAAAAGCGGCCCACCTGCTCTATTTCGTGATCAAGGATCATCCCTTCAGCGACGGCAACAAGCGCATCGGTTCCTTTCTCTTTCTTCTTTTCCTCCAGGAAAGCAGTCTTGTTGATACGGTCCGCTTCGACAACAAGGGGCTGGTGGCCCTGGCGCTGCTGGTCGCCGCCTCTGACCCGAGCCAGAAAGATGTGCTCATCCGTCTGATCATTCATCTGCTTGGCGAATCCACACTGCCCAACGGAGGAAGGGCGCATGACTGAGCGCATCCTGGAACAATCCGGCCAGCAATCGTCGCTGCCGGGGTTGTACGACGAGGACGATCTGGTGATGATCTCCGCCCTGCAACATTACCTGTTCTGTCCGCGCCAGTGCGCCCTGATCCACATCGAACAGCAATGGCTGGAAAACCGGCTGACCGCCGAGGGGCGGGTGCTCCACGAGCGGGTGCACACCAGCGGCCGCGAGTCGCGGCGCACGCTGCGGGTGGAATTCGACGTGCCCATCCGTTCCTTGCGGCTGGGGTTGGCCGGCCGGGCCGACATTGTCGAGTTTCATCTTTGCGAAGGCGGTTTGTGGCGGCCGCTGCCGGTGGAATACAAGCGTGGGCGGCCTAAAAAAGACGATTCTGACCGGGTGCAACTCTGCGCCCAAGCCATCTGCCTGGAAGAAATGCTGGGTTGCGTTGTGCCGGAAGGAGCCTTGTATTACGGCGAAAAGAAGCGACGGACAGCCGTTGTTTTCGATCCGGCCTTGCGGGAGACGGTCGCTCGGACGGCCGACGCGGCACACGACATGCTGGCGGCAGGAGTAACGCCGCCGCCCCGCTATGACGCCCGCTGCGAGAGCTGTTCGTTCCTGCCGCTTTGCCTGCCCAAGGTGGCGACCAAGAAAAGAGTAAGCAACTATCTGCGCACCATGGCGGCTGCATGAAAAAACATCTCAACACCTTGTTTGTCACCACCCAAGGGGCGTATCTGGCCAAGGACGGCGAGACCGTGGCAGTGCGCATTGAGGGCGAAGTTGCGCTGCGGGTGCCGTTGCATACGCTCGATTCCATCGTCTGTTTCGGCAATGTCGGATGCAGCCCGTTTTTGATGGGCTTTTGCGGCGAGCGCAATGTCGGCCTGAGTTTCCTCAGCGAATACGGGCGATTTTTGGCGCGGGTGCAAGGGCCGGTTTCGGGCAACGTGCTTTTGCGACGAGAACAGTATCGCCGTGCCGACGATCTGAGTTTTTCCGCCGGAGTGGCGACGTCCTGCGTGCTTGGCAAGGTGGCCAACTGCCGGACGGTGTTGCTGCGGGCGCTGCGCGATCATAGCGACAAAATCGACGCCCCGGTTGTGGAAGAAGCGGTGGATCGCCTGGGCGCCGCGCTGAGAAGGCTGCAAGGCGGCTTGGGGCTAGATGAGGTTCGCGGCGTTGAAGGCGATGCCGCCCGCGTCTATTTCAGCGCCTTCGATCATCTCATCGTCCGCGACAAGGACAACTTCTTTCTGCATCAGCGCAGCCGCAGGCCGCCGCTTGACCGCATCAACTGCCTGCTTTCCTTTCTCTACACCCTGGTGGCGCATGATATTCGCTCGGCGCTCGAAACCGTGGGGCTCGATCCCGCAGTTGGTTATCTGCACCGCGACCGGCCGGGTCGGGCGGGACTGGCCCTGGATCTGATGGAGGAGTTTCGGCCGCTGGCGGATCGGTTGGCCCTGTCGCTGGTCAACCTGGGGCAATTGCAACAGGGAGATTTTATCATCAGCGACGGCGGCGCGGTGCGAATGAGCGACGCGGCCCGCAAAACCCTGCTGGTGGCGTATCAAAAACGAAAACAGGAAGAAATGAACCATCCGTTTTTAGAGGAAAAAATGTCGCTGGGCCTGTTTTTCCACACCCAGGCTTTGCTGTTTGCCCGCTTTCTCCGGGGCGAACTCGACGGCTATCCGCCGGTCATTTGGAAATAGCGGGGTGCGGCCATGATGGTGCTGGTGAGTTACGATGTGCGCACAAGCGAGCCCGGCGGCGCGAAAAGGTTGCGGCGGGTAGCCAAAGTATGCCGTAATTTCGGGCAACGAGTGCAGTTTTCGGTGTTCGAGTGCGTGGTGGACCCGGCACAGTGGACCAGGATTCGCCAACTGCTGATCAACGAGATCGACATGGACGCCGACAGTCTCCGTTTTTATTTCCTCGGCGCGCATTGGCGCAACCGGGTGGAGCATGTCGGCGCCAAGGAAAGCGTGGACCAGGAGGGCCCGCTTATTGTCTGAACGGTCCGCGAACCGTTGGCAACCAGCAAAAGCCAGGAGGATCGCGCTGGTTGGCAGGACAGCGTTTAAGAACAATGCAGGTTGCGAACGCAAATGAACGAAGCGGTCTGAAAGAGACGTTCGCGGAACCTGCCGTAAAAATTGACTTGTATTGAATAGATACGAGTCAACAGTCGCCCCCCGCACGGGGGCGTGGATTGAAACCTATCCCTGTTACTGATCAGTAATCAGCGCTTGCGTCGCCCCCCGCACGGGGGCGTGGATTGAAACGTATTTTGAAAAGTGCTGATTTGCGTGGAAAAAAAGTGTCGCCCCCCGCACGGGGGCGTGGATTGAAACATTCGATTTTTGTCAACGGTACACTGTGGCCCTCGTCGCCCCCCGCACGGGGGCGTGGATTGAAACACCGCCAGTGCTGCCGCCAGTGCTGCCGCCAGTGCGTCGCCCCCCGCACGGGGGCGTGGATTGAAACCACGTCTGGCCCTACCGGGAGAGCAGCGGAAAAGGTGGTCGCCCCCCGCACGGGGGCGTGGATTGAAACGATGCCATTCTGCTCGCCGGGTTGATGGGCGGGAGTCGCCCCCCGCACGGGGGCGTGGATTGAAACTTTTCGATGGGCATCTTCCGAGCGGGAAAGCGCAGTCGCCCCCCGCACGGGGGCGTGGATTGAAACCCGACACGTCCTTTTCGTCTACCGACGCAACACTGGTCGCCCCCCGCACGGGGGCGTGGATTGAAACGTTGAATTTTCAGGGTCGCAAACATCATCCCATGTCGCCCCCCGCACGGGGGCGTGGATTGAAACTTTACAGCTATGACAACGGCACCATGCCGAATCGTCGTCGCCCCCCGCACGGGGGCGTGGATTGAAACACCGGCAATAAGGCCATGAGAAACCAAAAGTGCAACGAGTCGCCCCCCGCACGGGGGCGTGGATTGAAACCGAGAGTACCAGCGGGGACACGCTCAAGGGCAATGTCGCCCCCCGCACGGGGGCGTGGATTGAAACGTTCCAGTCTTTTTCGAGATCGGTGAAAGTGTCAGTCGCCCCCCGCACGGGGGCGTGGATTGAAACAAATCCCGCAAAGAGGCCCATGACTGGCTGGTGGGTCGCCCCCCGCACGGGGGCGTGGATTGAAACATGCTGCGGGCTCCAAGGTGATCATTGCGTCGATGTCGCCCCCCGCACGGGGGCGTGGATTGAAACCTATAGCAAAGGCGGCCGCATTGGAGCTTACCGCAAGTCGCCCCCCGCACGGGGGCGTGGATTGAAACCATCAGGCATAACGCTCAATGACCGCGCCCCACAGTCGCCCCCCGCACGGGGGCGTGGATTGAAACCGGTAACTGAGGGGTGATAGAGCGTGACCGTGCCGGTCGCCCCCCGCACGGGGGCGTGGATTGAAACGCACCAAGCGCCATTGCAATCGCATATCGGGTAGGTCGCCCCCCGCACGGGGGCGTGGATTGAAACTCAGATGGCGAGTAAGGGAACGGTCCAGATGGAAGGTCGCCCCCCGCACGGGGGCGTGGATTGAAACAAATCCTGATAGATACGGCGCAAGGCTAACATGGCCAGGTCGCCCCCCGCGCGGGGGCGTGGATTGAAACCCTGGAAGTTGTCCACGTTGGAACCTTCCGAAGGTCGCCCCCGCGCGGGGGCGACCTTCGGAAGGTTCCAACG
>NZ_JAVBXR010000011.1 GCF_030824455.1 Desulfobulbus sp. | reverse complement strand
CGCTTTTGCCAATGCTTCTTTCGCCTTTGCTAAAACTTCCTTGCCGCTTGCTGGTCGTGCCATACACCCACCTCCATTGATGGGCATATTATATCACTTTTGCTTTAGAAATGGAATAATGAACTGGTTGTCGATTTTCTTGATGTCGGCCAAGGGGCGTCCACCCTGCTGCAGCTGCCTGACGGCAAAAAGATGCTGATCGACGGCGGCGGTTACCAGACCGAACGCTTTGATACTGGCCAAAGTCTCATTGCCCCTTTCCTTTGGCGAAAACGCATCTGGAGGCTTGACGATCTGATCATCACCCATCCCCATGGCGACCATTACAACGGTGTGCCGTTTGTTCTAGCCCGCTTTCAGCCTCGACGCCTGATCGTCAATGGCGACGTCGGCGAAGAGCCCGGGTACGAGCGACTGCTTAATGCAGCGCGCCAAGCGAACATTCCGATTCAGGCCGCTTCGGCCGGAGATCTGCTCGAACAGGGCCGCGACCTGCGGCTGCAATGCCTGGGAATGCCTGGATTAATCAAAGACTCCGCAGCCTCCGCCAATGACCGCAGCCTGGTGCTGCATCTGCAGTACGGGGCGCGTAGTTTGCTGTTGCCCGCCGACGTCGGCGTTTCAAGTGAAGGCCGACTGCTGCAAACAGGGGCTCGTCTTCACGCCGACGTTCTGCTCGCGCCGCACCACGGCAGCCGCACTTCAGCGGGAGAAGCGTTCATCGCCGCAGTCAACCCGGCCCTGATTGTGGTTTCCGCTGGTCAGCGCCAACAGGGCGTTCTGCCGGCACCGGAGCATCTTGAGCGCTGGCAACGGCAAAAAATACGCATCCTGATCACGGCCCAAGCCGGAACCGTCACCGTCAGCACCGACGGCAAAGACGTGCGCGCCAAGACCTTCACAGGCGATCAATTTGTTTGGGAGGGGAACAACCGGGCGTCGGCTGCAGCAAGGTGAGACTTGAAAGGGCAAGAATTATGCGGTATGTTGCACAAATAACGAAGGGAAACCCTCAACTGACGGAGCGTTCTTGATGATGGTGTTTGGCAAAAAATGTCCCGCCTGCGGCAGTCGCCGTTTGGCGGCTCGCCCCCCGGCGGAGCGTCTAGGCGCCCTGCCGACAGCTCGGACCTATGCCTGTGAGGACTGCCGCCAGCAACTGGTCTACATGTTTCCTGTTGCCGTCGGTGTTGAAAACCGACAGTTTGTCCGCAAACAACTGCCGGCTTTTTTTCTTGTTCGCATACCCGGCCGCGCCAATCAATACGCTCGAATCAAAAACATCAGCGAAGGCGGCCTTTGCTTTGACCAGCATTACAACGCCGCCCCCATTGCCGGACCACTGGTCACCCTGGACCTCTACAACTGCAACGACGGCTCCTCACTGGAGCAACTCTCAGCGGAAGTCGTCGCCACCTTCGAGCAACTGCTGGACGTCAACGGCATCAAAACTACGGTGCTCAACCATTGCGCCCGCTTCGTCAACCTCAATCAGGCGCAACGCAAGGTCTTGTCAAGCTGCCTCGCCCAACACGCCGTCTCCTAAACCTCGCCAGTCGCGCTTTCCTAAATCTCGGTGAAATCTGAGGGCTGATGGCGCAGGAATTTCACAAACCGCCCTTTCTCATAACAATTAATATAGGCGTCTTCGGCGCTGATCTTCTTTTTCTCCAAGAGATCAAAAATAGCGTCGTCCAAGGTTTGCATGCCAAATTTCTTGCCGGTCTGCATGATCGAAGGAATTTGGTAGGTTTTGCCTTCACGGACCAGATTGCGAACCGCCGGCGTGCAGATCAGAATCTCCAGCGCCGCCACCCGCCCCTTAATGTCGGCCCGTTTAAACAAGGTCTGAGACACTACGGCCCGCAGGGCGTCGGCCAAGGTGGAGCGCACCTGTCCCTGTTGGTTGGCTGGAAAGATTTCGACCACACGGTCGACCGTTTTCATCGCGTTCATAGTGTGGAGCGTGCCGAACACGAGATGCCCGGTCATTGAGGCCTCCATGGCCAACGAGATGGTTTCCAGATCGCGCATCTCGCCCACCAGAATAATGTCCGGATCTTCACGGAGCGCGCCGCGCAGGGCGGCTGAAAAACTGCGGGTGTGCGTTCCCACCTCGCGGTGGTTAACAATGCAGTTTTGGCTTTTATGAACAAACTCGATGGGATCCTCAACGGTGAGGATATGATCCTTGCGCGTTTTGTTGCACTCGTCAATAATGGCGGCCAGGGTGGTTGATTTTCCCGAACCGGTCGGCCCGGTAACCAGCACCAGCCCTTTAGGCAACGATGCCAGGCGGGAAACGACCTTGGGCAGGCCAAGCTGTTCGCAGGTGAGAATGTCGCTGGGAATTTCGCGAAAAACAGCGCCAATGCCGTACTTCTGCTGGAAAAAATTGCAGCGGTAGCGGGCCAGACCTGGAATCTCGTAGCCGAAGTCCATGTCGCCGGTCTCTTCGAAGATCTTGATTTTATCCTCAGGACAGATCTCGTACAGCATGCTTTTCAGCGTTTCGTTATCCAAAGCCTTGAATTTGACCCGCTCCATGTCGCCGCGAATGCGGAGAATCGGTTGCTGGCCGGCCATCATATGCAAGTCAGAGGCGCCTTCATCATTCATCAATTTAAAAAATGCATCTATCTGGGCCATGGCGAACTGCTCCTTATGCGCTTTTCAACATATCGATAAAACGGTTTTGTTGTCAGCGTATCAAAAAATCCTCATTATGTTGAAGGATATCCTCATTCTCGCAAAAAAATAATCCGCGCCCGACAGGACGGTCTCCAGACGGCCTCAACGACAGCCAACGGTTGAGCACAATGATAGGCTTCACGCCTTGCAGGCCTTTAAGCAATCGTCGAGGCTTTTTCTCAACTGTTCAGTTTGAAATTCGGTGCAATTTTTCTTTGCCAGCGCCTTGGAAAAATATTTCTTTGCTGTTTTTGTTCGCCCCATGGCGCTGTGCAGGTTGCCGAGTTGCAGGAGGCCTTCTGTGTCGTTGCGACGCAGGCGCAGGCACTGCTTGCCCGCCTCAAGCGCTTCGACCATATTGCCGAGACGCAGCAGGGCCCGACTCAAACGTCGCCAGTGATCCGGATTGAAGTTATCTAAAGAAAGCGCTTTATTGCACAACGACAATCCAACCTCGCCGCCTTCGCCCTGTTCGACGTAGAGCAGTCCCAATGTACTGAGAGAAACGCTATCCTGAGGAAACAACCGCAGAGCTTTTTGACAGGCATTGATAGCTTCGCTTGCCCGCCCGAGTTCCATGTAACTCTGCCCGAGCAGACGAAAAAGAAGAAATTCCCGGTCGCTGCCCGGCCGATCGCGCCAGAGTTCCAAAATGACGATGGCCTTATCGTGCCGCCCCAGTTCCGCATAGAGCCGACCAAGCGGCAAAAACAACTCCTGCCCGGCGGATTCGTCCTGCGCGTGCGCTTGATACGCCCGCTCGAAACACTCCAACGCGCCCGCTTTATCCCCCAAGGTTTGACTCACATGACCGAGGTTGACCAAGGCCATATAATTGTCAGGATCCTGGCGCAGCACATCTCGAAAACACCCTGCAGCCTGCCGTTCTCGATTGCATTCAACCAGCGCCACGCCCAGACTGTTGATCAAATTGACGTCTCCAGGTTGCAACCGCAAGCCGCGTCGGTATTCGCGGAGCGCAGCCTGGTAATCGCCTTCGTCGAAATAATAATCGCCGCTGATGTTCAAACTCAGGTGATCGAAAAAAACCACGCTTCCCGGCCCCAAAAAAGCCCCGTGATGACGGGCTTTGAGGCAATTGCGGAGCACGTCGCCTTTGCTGAAATCAAGACAGGGCCACGAGGCGACGCTGATGGCGACGGCTTCCTCGCCATACCGCTCCCGGCAGGTTTGCGCCAGGGCGTCGACACGGCGCGCCACGGTTTCTGGAGTCAGGCCGGGAAAGAGGACCAGGGAAAAATCGTCGTCACCGGCAAAATAAGCGCCGTAGTCGCTCACAGCTTGTTCCATCTGTGCATCAAAGGCAGCGGCAGTCTCCGCCATGGCCTGGCGGGAAAGAAGCGCGAGTGAGAAACAAGGCAGCCCTCGCCATTTTTCCTGAATCTTTTCAAGAAGAGCGGGGCAGGACAATTGAAAAGGATGCGGGTGGCGCTCGTCGACCGCATCAATATCACAAATCCCAACCGGTCCACGTTTTTCGGCAATGTCAAGAGAACGCCAGAACCTGTCCGGCACCTCGACCTCCGTCTGTTGCTCCCCTACGGTCACCCTGGAAAAACCGACTTGGACCCTGCTCATCCCTTCCCTGCGCAACTGTCGCTGCAGGTGATGGGCAGTGTGCAAAGCCCGCCTTCTGCTCTGCACAGGCAGCAACAGGCCAAACACCCCGTAGCCAAACGAGAAGCACTGACCGCGGGTTAAGGCAAGAAGTAAATCTGCGGTTTCTCGGAGCTTCTGCAAGTTCCCGGCAGCTGAGCGGCGATAGAAAACGGTGTTGATCAAAAAGAAAAATCCGGGATACTCCGCAGCAGGCACGCACAGGAAAGCGGCGGCGGCTCGCCGGTTGTACAGTGCTGTTTCCGGGTCAATATAGGTTAAACGGATTTGTTCAAAGCGCTGCAGAAGTTCGTCGCGCAGTTCCCGCATCCATGATGCGGACATTTTTCGCAAAAAGCCCGGGTCCACCTCGCTGACCACCGCTACCGCACATTCCCCGGAGACCAGAGACAAAGGAATGATCAGTTGATCATCCATTACCCGAGGTTGACTGAAAGACGCTGTCTGCTCGGCAACCGAACGTCGTTCGTCTGCAAGGTGCTCCTGCAAAGGATGCAAAACACCGTTGCCGGTGAGTGCGTAAAAAGCAATGTCTCCGGGAATCGGCAGCAGTCGATTGACTTCTTCAGCCAACGGCCCATGCAGAACATACAAATCATCAAGCGTCAGCATGTGTTTTCTCTGTGTTCGGAGGAATAACAGCGGCAGATTCATCATTTTGTCTGGTCAACACGTAGCGCAGGCCATCCAGCACCATGTCCAGTTCATCTTCAGCAACGGTGCGCATATCCAGCAACAACCGGTCATTCGCTATCCGTCCAATCACGGGAACGGGCGCGTGACGAAGTCGTTGCTCAAGCTGGGAAATTTTCATGTTGCTGGGCTGCACGGCAACAGCCCAGCTGGCAAGATTTTGCCCCGGCATGGCGCCGCCTCCCACCTGCGACTGAACGCTAATTGTTTCCAAGCTGCAACTCGTGCCCAGTTCAGCTTTGCACAAGCTTAAAAGGTGGCGAGCGCGCTGTTCAACCACGGATTCAGGAACGGCGATCATCCGCAAGGTGGGAATTTCTTGCAGCGCATTCACCTCATCGAGATACAGACGCAACACGGATTCCAAGGAAGCCAGAGTCAATTTATCAATGCGAAGCGCCCGATTAAGAGGATTTTCTTTTATCTGATCAATTAGATGCTTCTTGCCGACAATAATCCCAGCCTGTGGCCCACCGAGCAATTTGTCGCCGCTGAAGGTGACAATATCCATGCCGCTGGCTACGACTTCCTGGACGGTTGGTTCCTTGGCCAAACCGAATTTGCTCAAATCAACAAAACAACCTGAGCCGAGATCTTCCATCACTGGAATGCCGCGGGCTTTGCCCAGTTGCGCCAAATCGACATTGCTCACTTCTCCGGTAAAGCCGACAATGCGGTAATTGCTGCAATGCACGCGCAGCAAAACACCGGTTTCGCTGGTTATGGCTTTTTCATAATCACGGAGGTGGGTGCGATTGGTCGTGCCGACTTCGACAAGCCGAGCGCCGCTTCGGGTCATAATGTCAGGAATGCGAAAAGACCCGCCTATCTCAACCAATTGCCCGCGGGACACAACAGCTTCTTTGCCAATCGCAAGAGTCTCAAGGGCGATCAGCACAGCTGCGGCGTTGTTATTCACAACTAAAGCCGCTTCCGCCCCAGTCAGTTCGCAAAGCAGCTCTTCTACATGGGAGTAGCGGGATCCTCGTCGTCCGGTATCCAGATTAAACTCAAGGTTCGAGTAACAACCGCCTGCCTGCGTCAGGCGCTGCAAAGAGGAACCAGGTAAAATCGACCGTCCTAAATTGGTATGAATTATAATGCCGGTGGCATTGACGACGCGAGCAAATCGCGTTTGGTGGTAAGCTTTGATAAAATCGGCCAAATTGTTATAAAGCAACTCAACGTCATTGCCGGCAACCACGGCTGCCTTTCCGCTTAAAATATCGAATCGAAGATTTTCCAAATAGCGCCGGACGCAATATTTAATACGAGGTGTTGGGATTTGCCGTAAACCACCGTCTTCAACAAGTGCGCTGACGCAATCGTTGACATTAGGTATGTTCCTAAGAGCGTCCGAAATAACTGGGTTCATAGAGTCCAAGCCGCAGGCAAATATTCAAAAGTGGTGCAGCGCCAGCAGAGGACGCCGGGAGGTGAGCAATGCTGTGGCATGTTACGCCATCAAATCAACGAAAGGCAAACATAAAAAAAGGGCCTATTGACGCAGCCCCCAAGCAAAGCGATAAAAAGCACAAATAGTGCTTAGAACAAAAAATAATTCTTGACGTCCCTTGCAGATTTGGGTTATATTCACGCCTCGTTGCTTCGCAGGTGCAACTGCAGAGTGGTAATTCGCTGGCGGCCAAAAAGAAAGTGGTTGACACGGAAAACAAAACGAGTTAAGTTAGCAAACGCAGC
>NZ_JAVBXR010000027.1 GCF_030824455.1 Desulfobulbus sp. | reverse complement strand
CCCCCCCGCAACCGACAAAAAAACGCTCATCCCACCGCCGGATCGTCAGATAACCAATTCGCTTGCCGCCATGCAAGGCGCCGACAACTGGGGAGGGGTGATAAAGAGTGGTTGCTATACCATACGCCGCTACCCCTTTTGGCTCGACATGAATCGCTTTGTGGCCGAAGCGCTGGGTATGATGGGAGAAATGTTCAAAGACGGCAAGCAGGCGATAGAGGAAGAGACCGCCCGGTTTGCGCGCCGTTTTGGCGACATCGAGAACTATACCTTTAGTGACGGCACGCCTTTTGCGGATAGTCAAACCAAGAACTGGCTGCACTCTCTGGACAGGAGTGGCGGCGCGATAAATCAGCCGGCGACGCCCACCTCTGGCGATGATCTTGTGGTACACGTTGCGGAAGAATTTTCCCGCTGCCGTGAGTTAATGAACAGCGGCAAACAAGGGGAAGGGCTCTCCCAGATGCAGACATTATTGCAGACCAGCAGGTCGGGGCGTGAACGCTACCTTTGGCGGCTGTCGATGGTTCAGTTGTTGACGCTTTCCGGCATGGAGAAGCTCGCCATTCCACACATCTGCGAACTGATGAAGGATTATGACGCGTATCGCCTGGAAGAGTGGGATCCAGACATGGCGCTTCATGCCTTAAGGACAGTCTGGAGCGTTTTACGGACACAGAATGATCCAGAATCGAAACGGAAAGCGGACGATGCCCTGTCGCGCATCTCCATGCTCTCCCCTTCCGACGCCTTTAATCTTATCACACCTTAAAACGGCAGTTGAACAGCCCTGGCGGATGCAATGCTGAAGTGCAACAGCGAGCAGCGGCTTGGCGCAACCCACTGTTGTCGCGAAAAACACCCCATGCAGCGAACAATATCCCCATACTTTTGGCGCAAAAAAAAATAACGCCAGGACAACGCTGTTCTTCCGCGCAAAAAACGACGCTCAACCATGAAACGCATCCTCTGCTACGGCGACTCGAACACCTGGGGGTACGACCCTGTGCAACACGACCGTTTCGATGAAACCGCCCGCTGGCCTCGGGTGCTGGGGCAGATCCTGGCCACTGGTTACGAGGTGATCGAAGAAGGGTTGGGCGACCGCACAACCGTGTGGGACGATCCCATCGAAGGCTACCGAAACGGGCGCGAATACCTGATCCCCTGCCTCGAATCGCATCGGCCGCTGGATCTGGTGGTCCTCCTGCTGGGAACCAACGATCTCAAGAAGCGATTCAACCTTTCCGCCTCTGATATTGCCCAAGGCGCAGGCGTGCTGGTTCGCGTGATCCAGACCAGCCAGGCCGGCCGAGACGGCGCCGGGCCGCAGGTTCTGTTGCTGGCGCCGCCGCCCATCGCCGCCCTCGGCGAATATGCGGAGATGTTCGAAGACGCCGCCGGCAAATCGCAGAAGTTGTCCGGCCACTACGAACAGGTGGCCAAGGACTTGGGCTGCGCCTTTCTCGACACGTCAAAGGTGATCGTCTCCAGCCCCCTGGACGGCATCCATTTTGAAAATGACGAGCACCGCAAACTGGCTGAGGCTGTGGCGGCGAAGGTCAAGGAACTGATCGGCTGACCGATAACGCGGTTCATCGGTAGCCATACATAATAGACAAAAAAACGAGGATTTACCGTGAGCACCGAAGCCCCATTGGACTACCAGCTTGTTCCTGCCGACGAAATCAGCCAACGCGTTGCCCGGCTGCAGCGCCACATGCAGCAAGGGCCGATGGATGGCGCGCTCATCCTCGATCCCGTGAACATGTATTACTACACCGGGACCATGCAACAGGGAGCGGTTTTTGTCCCAACCGAGGGCGAGCCGGTTTTCCTGGTGCGGCGCAGTTATGAGCGGGCGCAGATGGAATCGCCGCTGCAACGAATTCTGCCCTTAAAAGGTTTGAGCCAGCTCAGGACAACCCTTGCCGATCTGGGCCTGCGCGCCAACACCCTGGGGGTGGCGGAAACCACCCTGTCTGTGGCTGTATTCAAAACCTTGACCAAGGCGTTTCCAGGGGCAACATTCACCGACGTCAGCGGCCTGCTGGCCATGGTTCGGGCGGTGAAATCGGACTACGAAGTGCAACGCCTCCGCAAAGCCGGCGCTCTGCACAAATTGGTCTACGACGCCATTCCCGCCATGATTCGCGAAGGCATGACGGAATGGGAGCTTGGCAGCGCAATCCAACAGAAAATGATGGCCCTGGGCTACACCGGCATCACTCGGTTTACCGGCTTTGGCATGGAGCTGATCATCGGGATTGTCAGTTGCGGCGAATCGGGCAATTATCCCACCGCTTCGGTTGGGCCGGGGGGCTTGACCGGGCTGTCGCCGGCCTTTCCGCTGGTTGGGGGCAACAGGAAATTGGGCCGGGGCGAGCCCATATTCATTGACACCGGGTTTGGATACGAGGGGTATTTTACCGACAAAACGAGAATCTTCTCGCTTGGCGCCCTGCCCGCCGCTGTGCTGGACGCCCACAAGGCGTGCCTGGACATTCAGGAAGCCGTGCGATGTCGCCTCAAGCCCGGCGCTGTCCCGTCGCAAATCTATACCGAGGTCTGCAACCAATTCGTGCATTCCCGTAATTTTGAGAAGCACTTCATGGGGTTTGGCAGCAATCAGGTCCCGTTCCTTGGTCACGGCATCGGCCTGGCTATTGACGAATTGCCGGTTATTGCAGGCAAAATGCACACGCCGCTTGAGGCCAACATGGTTATTGCCCTGGAGCCCAAAAAGGGACTGGAAGGCATTGGCCTGGTTGGGGTTGAGAACACCTTTCTGGTCACCGATGCAGGAGGCGAGAAGCTGACCGCCGGATCGGACGAGGTGACCATCGTCTAACAACGCCCCCTCGACGCCCCTTTGATGCGCCAACATGCACGACCAACGGGGCGCAAACCCGTTGAAAATGCGGCACTTGCGCCAGCAAAACTCCGCCCGGATCTACAGAAAGCTGATTGACGAATCCGTCCCTGCGCACTTTCGCAAGGAACCGGTCAAGAAATCGCTTGCGCTGTCTTGCCACTTACCGATATATTCCCATCTCTTCTTGAGGGCGATTAACTCAGCGGGAGAGTGCCACCTTCACACGGTGGAAGTCACAGGTTCAAATCCTGTATCGCCCACCAAATGACCGCACCAGGGTTCTTGATTATTCAAGAACCCTTTTTTTATGTCGAAAAACGGCGACGTTGCACGCCTGCCGCACCGGTTGCAAACCTTCTGTTTTTTTGAAGCCCACTCATCACAACTGTTTTCCAGGAAAATCATGCCAACCATTCCATTACAATTTTCCGACGAAATCCTTGTTTCCCATCCGCCGGCAACGGTCTGGTCCGTTCTGGCCGACATGGCCAAATATCCGGCATGGTGGCCGCAATTTTTATTTGTTCATCTTCTGCATGCCGAACCCAATCTCATCGGAACCGAATTTACGATCCGCCCCTACGGCTGGCGTTCGTTTCTTTGTCGAGTTACATCCTGCGAACAACCGGCCTGCCTCTGCCTGCAATACGACAGCAGTTACATGAGGGGAACCGCACAATGGCGTTTGGAGCCTGCACAACACGGCACAAGGGTGACCTATGCAATGGATGCAACCACGCATGACGTCATGGTCTATCTCACCAGCTTCATCATCAGTTTGCAAAGCATCCATTCTTCTTCCATGCACGCAATCTTTCGCAATCTCGCCAAGCAACTGCGCCGGATTGATCCTCCGGCTTAACGGGCGATCGCCTGAATAACCGGCCGGCGCAACAGCAAACAATTGGAGATGCGTTCTATGCAAGAATCTCCAGCAACAATTCCGGCAGACTCATCATGGTGATCTTTCCCTGACCAGCGAGCCCAATCGAAGAAGCGCAACTGTTGCAGGGACAGACAACCGTTGCCGCATCCATCTCCAAAGCCCGCCCCACAATTTCATCAGCGGAATTCTTGCAGCACCGATCCTTTTGCAAATCGATGATCGTCAGCCCGTCAACAGCCTGCAGTTGTTTGCGATATCGGCTCCAATCAAACGATCCCGCCGGATACGCGCTCCGCGCAAACGAATGGCACCCTTCAAAATAGCCGACGCGCATGGGTTTGACGGCAAGTTGCCGTTGCCCGAGTTGATCAAAAATCAGGTCGGGCAGGTACACATGGCGGTCCTGGGCGTCTGGAGCAGCGTTTCGCGCCGCGTAGGCGCAGCCCATACAGCAATAGGCCAGCTTTTTGGCGCCTTTGCGGGTTGCTTGCTCGTCGTTCTGCTTGTTGAAGGCAACGCTTTCAGCGAGTGCTGCATCGCGGTCGGCGGAGCGCGGCATCATGGCAAAGGGCATTCCGCAACATTGTTCCTGGTCCAGGTAGGTGTAATCGACCTTGAGCAGCTCCAGCACCCGGATGTAGTCGCGAACCAGATACGGGTCGGCAAATGGCCGATAACAACCAAAGACAACGCAATGTTCCGCCTGCTCCTTGGGCCTCGGCACGCCAAGCCCGGCAAGCAGGCGGGTGCGCAGAACAGGCGTAACGGCGTGATTGCCGCATTTCCTGACCGCATCGAGTTGTTCTTCCGTGCTGCGGCCGTAGGCCAAGGCGGCCGCGCCGGCCTGCCAGATTGAAAGCGAACTTGGTTTTTTCATACGTTAATCCGTGGGTTTATTGGAGCATCGGCGCGAACGACCATTACGAATCGTCACGTTCAACCTTGCAAACGCGGATTCGGGAATCTGCATACCAGTCGTCATAGGCTTGCTGCGCTTCCCTGTGCACCGGGTTTTCCTTCCAGGCCCGAATGGCCGCCAAAGACTCCCAATAGGAAACCGTAACGCCGATATCCTGCCGAGCGCCCTCGTAACCCAGAAATCCCGGCTGGCCCTGGAGTTCCTTCAAAACCCGTCTGGACATTTCCGCGTAGCCATGGTCGCCCTCCTTTCTCAACGAGGTGAAAATGACCGCGTAGTACGGCGGCCGCGGCGTCTGGACAATCTTGCTCATGCGATTTTCCTCTGTCGGCTCTCTGTTGATGGGCGTGAAACAACAGACCGATTGTTTGATTATTCACCCCGAAGCCGCCCGGTGCGCGAGAAAAGCCGACCTTTGGCGACTTCCGGCTGCGCTTGCATCCCTGGGGCTCTTTCCAACGCAAATGACGGCGCGGGTTTGGGCGCCATCTCCACGAGCACACCGAGGAGAACGCTCGCCAAAGCCCAAAATTGCACGCTTCACCGGAAACGACGCCCTGCCCCGCCCGCGCTCCCGTGCTGTGCGCAGCATGCCTCGTTTGCCTGAGAAATGGAATAAAATTTCGGAGTTCACAGTTGCCGGCCTGCGCAAAGAACGCAGCTGTGCATTCCATTGCAATGCGCCGGCCAAAGAATGGCGCATCAAAGGCGTTTGTTGTGGAGCGACAAGGCCTCCAGGGTTGCAAGTTGCCCCCGAGCGCGGCGACTGAAAATGAAAATTGCATAGAATACCAAGATGATAGAAAAAAGTATTCCCTTTGGCGTTGATTGGGTGTTAACGATAGGGGCGCAGGTTAGACGAGGGGTGACATGGAACACAGCGGTCCGTAGTGCCGAGGCGGTTAGGTCAAGATTTATTGGAACAATCTTGACTTTCACGGGTAGGGAAAATCAGGAGAGAATCTCAAATTATACCAATGCAAAACAGGTTGAGACTGGCAGCAGTACCTACTTTAACCATGCCTTGACTCTGTCTACAAAAAAAACGAGCCTACCTCTATCAGTGAGCGGGTGACCATCGTAGGCAATAGCTAGTTACTTGCTGCCTCAAGTCGGAAATTGGGGAATTTAGTGACAGCCACTTTGGGGTCAAAAAATCGATAAACCGGAAAAGTTATTTTTTTTTAAAAAAAAATTAGTTGTTTTTTTGCAAGTTGTTCTTTGTGGTAAAGTGCTGTTCCCTTCTAGCAAACAGAGAGGGATGGCCTGGCTTCAATCATCAATGTTTCACGAGGATGGAGGGGGGATGTGATAGTTTTTGTTCACGGGTGGAGTATAACAGACAGCAGTGCCTGTGGAAGATAACAATCTCGGCTGAGGCCAAGAAACGATCAACGGTTTTATTTCCACAATTTGAAGAAGCCGCTGACCCTTGATGCGCAATGAAAGCTAACAATTCCGTCGAGAGGGACCGCCAACAAGCTGCGTTTATGGGTGCCCTTCGCGGCTTCGCCGCTGCGGCGGCCCTCATGTCAAACGTTAGGCTTTTTTCACACATGTCATTTTTTACACAGAAAAGGAGGGTGCTATGCCTGCGTCAAAGAAACAGCTTGTCGATTCCGCCACCGCTGAGTGGGTTTTCTGGGGGAAATCTGTCTGGAACGTCGCCAAGAAAACTGCGACGATCGGGCATAAGGACGATGAGGAAAGTTTTGCTCAATACGTAGTAGACAATTACTGCTCTGTTGGTGGAGGAAATCCATCATTATTCGATATACAGAATGACGAATATGCTTGGTCTGCTGTAGGGATGTCCGCAATTATGAAAAATGCTGGCTTCACAGTAGCAGAATTTCCGTTTTCCCAGAGTCATTCCACTTATATCAGAGCATTCATAAAGGCCCGACTGAATGAAGATCAGTCCGCAGCATATTGGGGTTACAGACTTGGAGAGCCCGGTGGGGAGCCTGACGTTGGAGATCTTGTGGGCTATGCTCGGGGAGAGGGCTTGACTCACGAGAAAGCTCAGAAATATTTTGATAAAAAGACTTCATATAAAAGTCACATCGACATTGTTGTTGCTAGGCGTGCAACTGAAATTGATGTTATTGGGGCAAATGTTCTAGACTCAGTGACAAAGAAGACCCTCACCATAAGCACCGCCGGCCACATCAGCGACACTCAACATTTTTGGTTTGTCACACTCAAAAAGCGGTAAGCCTAACATCCAGTTCAACCCGATAGCTTTGCCTCCGTTTCACTACGGCAAAGCTGCGGGTTAACTGGGGCGTTAGAGATCACACCAGCACTTCCTTCAACCGTTCAGTAAGGAGGCAAGCAATATGGATAGCATTTTGCTCAAAGCATCAAGACTCAGTCTCATTTGTGCCCTCGCATTTCTCGCGGGCTGTGCTACTCAAGGGGTGACTGTCCCAGGCAGTTCAGTCGCAGGGAAGTCGGCCGCTACTGCGTTCAATGGATACGAGCCGATCGACCCAGTAGCGACACCTCAGGTGTTTCTCTTCGACTCACCGGACAAAGGCAGCAACAAGCTGTGGTCGGCAATGGATGCGGACACAAGGAGAAAGAATCTCCCGAACCAGACTTCCACAACAACAATTAAAAAGGTCTCGGGTGAAGGAAAGATTACCTACTTGTCGGCCACTGCCAATGCTGCCGCCGGAACGTATGAAGTCGTCATGGACTTCGCTAAGTACCGGTCTGAGCCTGTGTACGACTCCGGTAGTGGCACCGTGTCTGGAGGCACCTCAGTTCCCAATGACACCCTCCTTGGATATGGAAAGATTGGAGTGGGCGTACGAATTAAGGCGAATGTTGAGACGTTACAGTCTGGTGTCGACCTGAACGGACTATTTGCACTCGGTCTGGCCGCAAAGCAATCGCTACTACGCGGAACTATCTCTGTTGACGTCATTGGAATTGACTCAAAGGGAGTAAATGCGTTGCTGCCGGTGGGTGTCCAACTCGACGAATCTTCTATTCAGGCATCGCTTCAGTCGCTCGCGTCAATTCAGACGAAGATTTACGACGGAGACGTTACGCTCACGCCGCACTTGATAGCAATTAGGCGAGGGAAACCCATTGTTGGAGCCGTTGATGAGAAAAGTGACCCGGAAAAAGCAAGGTTTATTCAGCAGTTTCAAAGCATTCGCAAACAGTGATCTCTACCCTGCGGTCAACCGGACCTGCGCGAAAAGCCGCGCAGGCCGGTTACCTGAACGTTACGAGTTACGATATCTCTGAAATATGATGACCACCAGTTCAGGTAATTGTTCCTCTTATGGCCCCTATTAACGAACTCAATCGACAGAGTATTGGAAAGATGGTGGAATGCGCCATAAAAAGAGGCATACATGTTTGATTTTATGGTGGTCTTCACAAGAAACATTTTGCTCGGCGCCATTGCCATGGCGCCCTGTTTATCCAGCACACCTGCATCGGCGCAGGAGGCGATTTTAACGCCCATCCTGTCAACAGCTCCCAATTTCAGAGACCTTGCGGGAATATCGGCAAGCAATGGGGGCACCGGCTTCGTCAACTCGACCAGCAACGGCGGGGTGATGCGGACGGGAGTTTTTTATCGCACCAATGCACTGAATAATCTCAATAACGCGGATTGGACCACTCTTTCGGCGCTTCATATTTACCGCGACATCGACCTGCGAACGCCTGACGAAATCTATGGCCCCCCAGCGGCGCAGGATGTGACGCCGGAAGGGGCCATCTGGACCAATATCAATATTTACGGCACGCAAGGGCCGATACCCTCACCGCTTTGGGGCACTCCCGCGAATGCGGTTTCCTTCATGCAGTCAGGATACCAGGCGTTCGTCACCGATTCGGTTCAGCGGAACGGGTTTCGCACGGTATTACTGACCTTGGCCAACGACACCGGGCCTGACCTATGGCACTGTGCAGGCGGCAAAGACCGCACCGGCTGGACGGCGGCTCTCCTGCAGAGCATCGCCGGTGTGCCGGATGCGACAATCATGCAGGACTATCTGGCCACCAACAGTTATTTATCGGCCTTAATAAACACCACCAAAGAGTATATTTCGGTGGTGCATCCCACATGGGACCCCGCGACCATTGACGCCCTCCTGGGCGTTCAGTCCAGCTATCTTCAGACTGGTCTTGACCAGGTGATCGCCTCCTACGGGTCGATGTCTGCTTATTTGACGCAAGGATTGGGCCTCACACAGGCAGATACCTACGTCTTACGCGCCAAAATGGTCTTCTACTCGGAGTTGCCCGGTCAGAGTGGGCTGGTCGGCAACGCCGCCTCCGGCGCCGAGCTTTTGAACGCGTTGCAGAACTCACCCCTATCGGGCCACTATACCGACTACAATTACTATCTCCAGTCAGCGATCGACCAAGGAACGCTTGGGGGCGTCGAAACGCGGGTTGGCGGCCAAGTGCATGCCGACGCCGCCTCGTTTCTTCTGCGCCAGGCGCAGCGGCTCGATGAGGTAATCACGCCCTATACAAGCGGTTGTGAGCTGCCCCAAGGTCAGACGCGGATCTGGATGGCCGGCAATGGGGATACTTTTTCCACCTCTGGCCACGACGGCATTGACGGCAGCACGGAAAACAGTGGCGGCTCAACCATAGGCGCCACCCACCGGATAAGCAGCCAGGCTACGACCAATATGAGCCTCGGCTACGACTGGGGTTCGGTAGAAAGCGCCGATGCCACCGCCACGGTCAACACCGCTCTGGCCACCCTTGGCGGACGGTACGGGTTTTCGGCTCTTGATGTCGGGCCTTTCATCGAGGGCCGTGCTAATGCCGGCTGGGTGGACTATGAAAGCGAGCGCGGCTTGGGCGGGGGCCTGGGAACCGCAACCGGTTCCACCACCGGTGTCGTGTATAGCGGTCAGGTTCGGGTTGGCAACGCTATTCGCCTGATACCGTTGACGATTACTCCCCAGGTGGGGGCTCGGGTGACCGGGGTGTCCCTCGACGACTTCAATGAAGGCGGCAGTGACCTTGCGCTGAATGTCCATGGTGTTGACGAAACGTTTTTCAGCCTTCTGGCCGATCTGGATTTCAGCTTCACTCCAAAACCATTAGGGGAATGGACCCTAACGCCTGTCCTTACCCTCGGTTACGAGCGGATACTAGACGACCCCCAGGTTGAAGGCGTTGCGACGCTGTACGGTTTCACCGTGCGTCAACAATCAGCCTATGAGAGCCATGATCTGATGAAGGCCAGTGTGGGACTCTCGGCCAAACAGGGCGCTTTTACCGTAAATGGCAGGGTGAGCGGGGTGATTTCCGAGGAGACGAACAGTACCGGCGTGAGCGGACTTCTGTCGCTTGCCTACAGTTTCTAGTGGCTCTTCCTCGCAACGGAGAAGAAACTGTCAATGTCTTCTTCCATTTCCAAATCAAACGAAGCATGCTGCACAGCGCAAAACATCGCCGACAAAGGTCTGGCATTTTCAACGAAGTGAGAAATATCGGCCTTCATGAGGTTTTCCTTCGCGAGGTTTCTCTCGCTGTGCTCGTCGAAGACGAAGCGGCGTGCTTCACTGGTGAAATAGCAAGGGCATTACCTCTCGGCGCCGCCATGACTGCGGGCAGGCGTAAAAGCCGGATGGAAGGCATTTGACGTTGCCGGCGGCAAGGTCATCGGCCTGGACTGGAACATGGTGGTTGGCGTTGCCGAGGGCGGCGCCGGGTTCAACCAAGAGGAACACCTTGAAAACCTGAAGTACAGCCTTGATCAACGGCTGGGCGGCAACCGCGCGCCGCTGTTGATCGGCGCCCATTCGCAGTTTTACGCCGCTCAACCCGTGGGCAGGGACTTCTTATCCGCCCAATATCACCTCCCAGGCAATGAGCCTGGTTATTGCGCAGTTTCTCGCCTACGCGCTGTCACAACCCGAAGTTCGCATCGTCCCCTACCGGAATATCCTGGCCTGGCGTCAACATCCCTCGCCGCTTAACAATCCTGTGAGCGTAACGCATTCAGGCCCTCCGCAGCGCAGAAATAATTCCATTTCCAAAGCAAATGAGGCATGCTGCACGTAGCCGATTTCGTCGACGAAGGCGGGATATTTCGAACCAAGTGAGCAATCTTGCGCCATGACGAAATTTCCCCTCGCGGCGCCCGTCGGGGCAATCCACAACACGCGCCGATTTTGCAGGAGCAATGGAGCAACTACAACAATTTTGCCGTAAATGAACCTGAGAAAATGAATCAGCAGCGCAACCCATGCCAAATAATTGACATTAACGACATATTAAAAGAAGGGCTCTCTTTTCACCGCAAAGGTTTCATTGCTCGGGCAAAATCAACCTATGAAGGAATTATAAAGATTAACCCCAATCACGCCAATGCGCTCTTCCTGCTGGGAGTTATCCATGCGCAAAAAAACAACCATCAGCAAGCGGTCGATCACATCAGCAAAGCCATTGCCTGTCAGCCGAACAACGCCTATTTCCATTTTGTTCTAGGCAATTCTCTCAAAGAACTGGGACGATTCGATGAATCGATATCCAGCTACGACCAAGCCATTGCCCTGAAGCCTGACTATGCCGAGGCCTATCTTCACCGTGGGGCGGCTCTTCACGAAGTGAATCAGTTTGAACGTGAGATATGGAATTATGACCAGGCCATTGCACTGAACCTGCCTAATCTGTCTGATACGGCCAGACGCACAGAAGCGCATTTCAAACGCGGCAGCGCAATGAAAGAGCTGAAGCGTTGGCGGGAAGCTCTGGTCAGCTATGATCAGGCCATCACTCTCAACCCACATCATGCAGAAGCGTTATGCAATCGCGGCAATATTCTGAACGAGTTGAAACAACTTGAAGAAGCGGTGGCGAGCTACAACAAAACCATTGAGCTTGAGCCGAGCTACGCCGAACCCTATTACAATCGGGGAGTTGCCTTAGCTGGACTCAATCGAATGGACGAAGCGATTGCGAGTTACGATCAGGCGATTGCGCTCAAACCCGATTACATGGGGGCGCATTACAACAAATCGCTGGCGCTGCTGGTGAAAGGAGAGTTGGCGGCTGGCTGGGAGCTCTATGAATGGCGATGGAAAAACGAAAATGACGGCCCCAAGCAGCGCGACTTTAGCCAACCTTTGTGGCTTGGCAAAGAGCCGCTCCAGGGCAAAACGATCCTGCTCCATAACGACCAGGGCCTGGGAGACGCCATACATTTCTGCCGGTACACCCGCCATGTTGCCGCGCTCGGGGGGACTGTGGTTTTAGAGGTCCAGCAGCCGTTGACGTCTCTTCTCAAGCATCTGCAAGGCGTCGACACAGTTATAGCCAGGGGCCAGGCCTTGCCCGATTTTGATTGCCACTGTCCTTTGCTCAGCCTGCCGCTTGCCTTTGGCACAACCCTCGACAATATGCCCAATGAGCGGCGATACCTCTCCAGCGACCCGGAAAAGATCCGGTTGTGGGACAAGAGACTTGGCAGGAAAACGGCCAAACGGATTGGGCTGGTGTGGAGCGGCAACGAACAACATTCCAACGATCACAATCGCAGCGTAACCCTGGCTCAATTGCTGCCGTATCTCCCCTCTTCTTTCCATTACGTCAGCCTGCAAAAAGAACTCCGTGCCGTCGACCGGGCAACCCTGAACCAGCAAAGCATGGTTGAACATTACGGCGAGGAGCTGCGCGATTTTTCCGATACTGCAGCGTTATGCGAGTTGATGGACCTGGTTGTCAGCGTTGACACCAGCGTTGCCCATTTGTCTGCGGCTTTAGGCAAGCCCACCTGGATACTTCTCCCTTTTAAGCCGGATTGGCGATGGCTGCTCGACAGGCCGGAGAGTGTTTGGTATCCGACCGCACGCCTCTACAGACAAAACAAACGCGGCGAATGGGGAAATGTGTTTGAATCCATCCGCGATGATCTCTTACAATGGCACGGGCAAACGGCGTAACCTCAAGCCGGAACCCTTTCAACCTTATCCAGCGAAATCTTGCGGTTAAACAACGTTTATGCCAGCTTGCCTTATTGCCGCATTCACACGAAAACAGCGTATGATTTTACCTCTCAAGACAATGCCGACAGCCTTCCGTGTCGCCGCCTTCTGCATCCTGCTGGGCATCCTGCTGATCTTCGGCCATCTCGGCCATTTCAGCCACTTGGGCCATAGCGGCCGCGTCTCGGAGTTTCAGGCGCACGCCGCCGAACCTGACGGCAAGCCGCCCCGCACCCTGCGGGTGGTCATGGACAACAACTACCCGCCCTATGTGTTTGTTAACAGCGAAGGACAGGTTCAGGGCATCCTGGTCGACCAGTGGCGGCTGTGGCAGGAAAAGACCGGCATTCAGGTGGAAATAACCGCCACCAGCTGGACAGAGGCCCTCCGTGATATGAAGGCCGGCAAGTATGACGTGGTGGACACCGCCTTCGAAACCGAGGAGCGCAAAACCTGGCTCGATTTCGGCAAGCCCCATGCCCGCATTGAGGTGGCCGCCTATTTCGACACGGCCATCAGCGCCATCACCACCGCCGATTCCTTGCGGGGATTCGTCGTCGCGGTCAAGGAAGGCGACGCCGCTATCGACCTGCTGCGAAGCCGTGGGGTCGACAATCTCGTTTTTTTCAAAGGCTACGAGGCGATCATCCAGGCCGCCAGGGAACACAAGGTCAACGTCTTTGTCGTCGACACCCCGCCGGCACTCTATTTTCTCCATAAATACGGCTTGCAACACGATTTCAAGGCGTCGCCGCCGCTCAACGTGGGCGAATTCCACCGCGCAGTGAGCAAGGGCAACACCGCGCTGCTGCGAGAAATTGAAGCGGGCTTTGCCCTGATTACTCCCGGCGAACTGGCGAACATCGAAAAGAAATGGTACGGCGCGCCCCTTCTCAGCGGGGTTTCAGGCACGCATCTGTTGGCGGGCGGCGGCGGTTTGGGGCTGGTTGTGCTGCTGCTCTTTCTCTGGAACTATTCGCTGCGCTCGGCGGTGCGAAGACGAACCGCCGAGCTGGAAAGCAGCCGTGAGGCCCTGCGGGAAAGCGAGGCGCGATACCGTGAACTGGTCGAGCAGGCCAGCGCCATCATTTTGCGCATGGATCGCGAAGGGCGGATCTGTTTTCTCAACGACTACGCCCTGCGCTTTTTCGGCTACCAGCTCGACGAGGTCATCGGCCAAAGCCTTATCGGCGTCATTGTCCCTGAAACCGATTCCGCCGGAAAAAACCTGCGCGAGATGATCGCCGACATCGGCCGCCATCCCGAACGGTACGCAGCCAACGAAAACGAGAACATCTGCCGCGATGGTCGGCATGTCTGGATCGCCTGGGCGAACAATCCGTTGTTCGACGCCGAGGGGCAGTTCAGCGAGATTCTGTGCGTGGGCAATGAGATCACTGATCGCTGGATGGCTGAAGACGCCCTGCGACGCGAACGGCAGCGCCTGGAATTCGTGATTGACGGTTCGCGTCTCGGGGTATGGGAATGGAACATCCAGACCAATGAGCTGGTGCTCAATGAGACCTGGGCGGAGTTGATCGGCTATGCCCTCGATGAATTGCTGCCCTACAACTATGTCACCTGGGAAAGGTTGCTCCACCCCGACGACCTGGAACGGGCCAGAGATACGCTGTCCTCCTGTGTGGAGGGAAAAACTTCCCATTATGCCTGCGAAATCCGGATGCGGCACAAGGACGGCCATTGGGTCTGGATTCTCGACCGCGGCCGGGTCTTCACCCGCGACGCCGCCGGCAACCCGCTGTCGATGTTCGGCACCCATACCGACATCACCACCATCAAGCGGGCCGAGGAAGAGGTACAGGCCACCAGCGAATTGCTCTCGCAGTTCATTAAGAATTCGCCGATTTACGCCTATATCAAAGAGGTGAATCCCACCGAGAGCCGGACGCTCAAGGCCAGCGACAATTTCCAGGACGTGATCGGCATACCGTCTGCCGAAATGCTCGGCAAAACCATGGCCGAGCTGTTTCCACCCGAATTTGCAGCCCAGATCACTGCCGACGATTGGCAGGTGGTTTCCCAGGGAAAGATCCTGCAACGTGAAGAAGTTCTGGAGGGACGGGCCTACACCACCATAAAATTCCCCATTCGGTTGGGAGAAAGGAACCTTCTTGCCGGCTACACCATTGACCTCACTGATCGCGTCCGAGCCGAGGAAGAGCGAGAAAAGCTGCGGGGACAGCTGATCCAGGCACAAAAGATGGAATCCGTGGGCCGGCTGGCCGGAGGAGTCGCTCATGATTTCAACAACATGCTGGGCGTCATTATTGGCCATTGCGAACTGGCGCTCCGGGGGGTGGACGACAAACATCCACTGTATGCCGGCCTGCGGAATATTCTTAAAGCGGCCGAGCATTCCGCCGATCTGACCCGGCAGCTCCTGGCTTTCGCCCGCAAACAGATCGTGACCCCTCAAATGCTCGATATCAACACGACCGTAACAGAGATGCTGGAGATGTTGCGGCGTCTCATTGGCGAGGATATCGATCTGGTCTGGCAGCCGGGAAGCAACCTGGGCCAGGTATATATTGATCCTTCGCAACTCGACCAGATCCTGGTGAATCTGTCTGTCAACGCCCGCGACGCCATCGGCGAGACCGGCAAGGTCACCATTGAGACCGATCTGGTCACCATTGATGCACGCTATTGTGCCGATCATGTCGAGGTTGAGCCAGGCGCCTATGTGTTGTTGGCGGTGAGCGATGACGGATGCGGCATTGACGCGGCCCTCTTGCCCCTCTTGTTCGAACCTTTTTTTACCACCAAGGAGATGGGCAAGGGCACTGGTCTGGGGTTGGCGACAGTCTATGGCATTGTCAAACAGAACAAAGGGTTCATCAATGTCTACAGTGAACCAAACCAGGGGACGACCTTCAAGATTTACCTGCCTCACCATGGGACCGGTCCCGAGCCTGCGATTGAATCGGCATCGAATCAGGCGGCTACAGGCAACGAAATCGTCCTGGTGGTGGAAGATGAACCGATGATCCTTGAAGTCGTCACGACCATGCTGGAGAGTCTGGAGTACACAGTCCTGGGCGCTTCCGACCCGACCGAGGCCATGCGCCTTGCCCGAGAGCACGGCAGCACGATTCACCTACTGGTGACCGACGTGGTCATGCCCGAAATGAACGGCCGCCTCCTCGCCAACCAACTACGCGCCCTGCTTCCCGGACTGCGCTGTCTGTTCATGTCCGGCTACACCGCCAATGTCATTGCCCACCATGGCGTGCTTGACGAGGGGGTGCATTTTATCGAAAAACCGTTCACCTTGCACGCCCTTGCCGCCAAGATCAGAGAAGTTTTGGCGACGGATCGGGATTGATCTGCTCCGCAAGAGGCAACGATCGCTTATCATGAGGGATTCGGGGATGTGTATACCGAATGCAGAGTTCTCATGCTCGCCTTGATGAACCCTGTTCATGTCCGGCTACACGGCCAATGTCACTTTGGCGTTCGATGGGCCTGCCAAGTTTTATAAATTATTCAAACGGCATCCACCTTGACCTGACAATTATGGAGGTTATTTTAATTACAAATAACAACTGTAAACTTGGCGGCATGTACTCAAAACATCACATAAAGGTGAACCAATGGAAAAGTCAAAAATGTTAGCTACTGTTATTGCGTTGTTTCTGTTTGTTTTCGGCTCCAGCATCGCCCTGGGGCAAGATGACTTGCCCAAACCTGCAGAACCCCAGGCCATGGCAGCTGAGCATGCAGATCATTCAAGCCATGGGGGCGCCCAACCAACCGATCAGCCGGCTGTTCATACTGGTCACGACATGAGTCAAATGGGCGGCATGGACGACATGAAACCGCAGGAGGAAGCAATGGCTGCGAACATGAAAAACATGCAAACTCTGATGAAAAAAATTAAGGCCACTAAAAATACCGCCGAGCGTAAACAATTGATGGCGGAACATATGGCGGGGATGGCCAGCGGTATGAAAATGATGCGCGATATGGATGGAAAAATGATGATGGGGATGATGAAATCCGGGCAATGCCCCATGATGGAAATGATGTCGTCTCCCCAGGGGGGACATGCCGAGATGAAAGGAATGATGGGCGACATGTCCAAGTGTCACACGATGATGCAGAAAAAAAAGGAAATGAATCACGCGATGATGGAACAACTTGTTGAATCACAACAACAGCTTCTTAAGTTAGCTCCGTGAATGCTCTGTGAAAGAGAGGTGAGGTCGAACCAATCCACCTCACCTCTCTTTTCACATAACCCATTGCTGAAAAATTTTTGCAGAAGGGAGAAAACGACAAAATAATTTTTCACCACAGGAGATTTTCATGAAAGACGCCCTGCCGCGAAGTTGCTTGAAGGTTGTTGTTTTATATTCTCTGCTCCTGTGTGCCCTACCCCCATTGCTCAATACACCTGCTTGGCCGCAAGCCGTTGCAGAGGCACAAGACGCTAAATCGTCGGCCAAATTTGTGCCGCCTGCGCTCTCTTACGCCTCTGTTTTCAAGAACTACCACCGCTACCGGGAAGAAGAGGTCGCTTCCTGGCGGGAAGCCAACGACACCGTTGGCCGCATTGGTGGTTGGCGTTATTATATCGAGGAGGCTGCCCAATCTGAGTCGTCGGCTCCGCCAGCACCACTCCCCATCTCCCATTCCGATGAGTCCGGCAACCATTCCGGGCATGGAGGCAAGCCGTGAAGCTTGATTGCTTGCCCAAGCAGCCTTTCGTTGTTTTTTTGTTGATGTTGCTATGCCTCTCCGGTTGCGCCCGAGTGAATTTCGAAGAGTCGCTGGCTACGACCAATCAGACAGCGGTTGATTTTACTGACGGCAAATTGTCTCTGGCGCAAACAGCGGAACAACGCGCTCTCATGGCACAGACAGCGGCCACGCTGCTCGCCCAACCCCTCAGCCAAAATGATGCTGTCCATCTTGCCCTGATCAACAGCCCTGCCATGCAGGCCATGCTTGCCCAACATTGGTCGGATGCGGCCCGCGCGGCGCAATCGGGGCGCATCGCCAATCCACTCTTTGTTTTTGAACGCAAGACGTTGGCCGCCGAGGTCGAGTACGAGCGTTTGCTTGCATTCGGCTTGCTTGACGTGTTGACCTTTCCGCTCCGATATGCCGCTGCCCAACGTCGTCTTGAGCAGTCCCTGGTACGTCTCGCCATGGACGTGGTGGAAAATGTCACTAAGGTTCGGCAGGCTTGGGTGAAAGCAGTCGCTGCGCAACAAAATCTCACCTACGCAAAACAGGTAAATGAGGTTGGGGTGATCAGTGCCGAACTTGCACGCCGGATGCAGAAGGTCGGGAATTTTAGCCGGCTGCAAAGAGCACGGCAGCAAGCGTTCTATGCCGATGCCGCAACCCAATGGGCTATGGCGCAACAGACCGCCACTGCAACCCGTGAAGAGTTGATTCGCGCGCTCGGACTCTCGGATGATCAGGAACAGAAGCTCAAACTTCCAGAACGGCTGCCCGCTTTGCCAGAGGCTCCGCGAAGCCCGGAAGAGGTCAGTAAAGCGGCTCAGTCGGGACGACTGGATATCCAATTGACCAAGGCCGCATATGATGCAGCGGCAAAAGAGCAAGGGCTAACCCTGATCACCAGCCTGACGGATATCGAACTCGGTGTTCGCTACGACACCGTCTTTGATGATGCCGCCGGCGCCCATGATAATCGTGAGGGGTATGAAATTACTGTGCGGCTGCCTGTATTTGACTGGGGGGATATGCAACGAGACGCCATGAACGCCCAGACCTTGGCTGCCGCCAATCGGCTGGAAGCGACGGTCCGGGCGGCGGGCTCCAGTCTCCGGGAAACCTACGCCGCTTACCGCACAGCTTACGATGTTTCCAAACATTATCGCGACGAGGTTCTGCCATTACGCAAGGTGATTTCCGAAGAAAACGTGCTGCGGTACAACGGCATGTTGATTGGCGTGTTTGAGTTGCTGGCCGATACACGGGATCAAGTGAACACGGTGATTGCGGCCATCAATGCGCAACAGGATTTCTGGTTGGCCAATGCTGCCTTGCAGGCAGCCGTCATAGGCAACCCCATTATGGTGGAAAATGGTCAGCAATCGGCAAAGACCAGCCAGCGTGTTGAGATGCCGCATTGACTCAGGAGTGTTGAAGGAGAGCGGATGACAACAAGAAGGGCGTTTTTAAAAGCGGCAGGTCTCGCTGGCGGTGTGGTGGCTGCAGCGATGGTGAACCGTGTCGCCTTGGCGGCTCTGCCCGAGCCTGTGATGCAAACGGAGACCGCAACCATGCCTCCGCTGATCCCTGATACGGGGAGGCCCTATAATCCTGTGGTGACGCTTAATGGCTGGACGTTGCCGTGGCGCATGAACAACGGCGTCAAGGAGTTTCATCTGGTGGCCGAACCGGTGGTGCGGGAGATGGCCCCAGGATTCAAGGCCCATCTCTGGGGGTATAACGGCCAAAGTCCAGGCCCGACCATCGAGGTCGTGGAGGGGGACCACGTTCGCGTCTTTGTCACCAATCGGCTTCCGGAACACACCTCCATTCATTGGCACGGCCAGCGCCTTCCCAACGGCATGGACGGCGTCTCCGGCCTAACGCAACCAGCCATTAAGCCAGGCCAAACCTATGTCTATGAATTTGCAGCACGCCGCCCCGGCACCTTCATGTATCATCCCCACGCCGATGAAATGACGCAGATGGCCATGGGCATGATGGGGTCCTGGGTGACCCACCCAAAGGAGAAGCATCCACTCATCGAAGAGGTTGATCGGGATTATATATTCCTCCTCAATGCCTACGACATTGAACCGGGCAGCTACACGCCAAAAATCATGACCATGCTCGATTTCAACCTCTGGAGCTGGAACAGTCGTATTTTTCCCGGGATCGATTCGCTCAATGTCCGGCTCAACGACAAGGTGCGGGTGCGTATTGGCAACTTGACCATGACCAATCATCCGATCCATCTTCATGGCCACGAGTTTCAGGTGACGGGCACCGACGGTGGGCCGGTGCCGTTGTCGGCCCGCTGGCCTGAAGTGACCACGGACATTGCCGTTGGCCAAATGCGGCAGATCGAATTTGTTGCCGGTGAAGAGGGGGATTGGGCGTTTCACTGCCACAAAAGCCATCATACGATGAACGCTATGGGGCATGATGTGCCGACCATGATCGGCGTCGACCATCAAGGGTTGAGTAAAAAAATCTCACAGCTCATCCCAGACTACATGGTGATGGGGGAAAGAGGCATGGCCGATATGACCGAGATGGAGATGCCGCTTCCGGACAATACGGTTCCCATGATGACGGGAGAGGGGCCGTTTGGTTCTGTCGAAATGGGCGGGATGTTCAGTGTCGTGAAAGTTCGGTCCGGTCAGCAACCTAACGATTATTCGAATCCCGGATGGTTCAGGCATCCCAAGGGAACAAGAGCCTCTCAGTATAAGCAGAAAGTGAAAGAACCAACCCGTTCCCGGTCTGCAGGTCGGCAATCCATGCCCCGTAAACAGAAACCTGTTGAGAATGTCGAGGTGCAAATCCGCAAGCCGATTCGACGCGTGGATCATTGAGGTGTTGCAGGTGAGTTCCAGATTATCGAAACAATGTATTTTCCTGTGGTTATAACGTTTAAAAAATCGTTGTTTGAAAAGGAGGCCGCCTATGAAGAAAAATGCATTTATCCTGATCGTTGCTCTTTTTGCTGGCGTATGTGGTGGGGTTATCGATAGTGCAGCGCAAACAGCCAAGGAAAATCAAGAGCAGAGCGAGACAGTGGACAAAACCGCAGACATGACCCAAGGGGAAGTCCGCAAAATTGACAAAGAGGCAGGGAAATTGACTCTAAAGCACGAGAGGATCGCCAACCTGAACATGCCGCCGATGACCATGGTGTTCAGGCTGAAGAATATAAGCATGTTAAACAACATTCAGGTGGGCGACAAAATCCTGTTCAAAGCTACAGAAAATAATGGCTATCTCACGATAACAGAAATCAAATCACGAGTGTCCGATTACGAAAAAAAATAAGCAAACATGCCTGTGATCGACTTTCGCCACTTTCGAAAACGGAACGAAGCCACCCTTGGGTGGCTTTTTTGTTTCGATAAGAACCTCGCTTGAGGGACAATGCCGGCAGAAAAATTTCTCCAAAAATTATAGAGACTCGGCATGTTGCTTATTGACTTTTCCTTACATCAATGTATAAATTTCATTTTCGAACATGACGGATTCGCAAAAAAATACGTTTTTTGGCCTTTGCTGGACTTGTAACCATCTGAATTTACAACGGTCGAATTTACAAGCTTTGACTTTTTGCGAGATCGTCAGCATCAATTTTTATCGTCGTTTAAAGGAGAAAAAATGCATAAGATCGACCCTGATGAATGTCAATTTTGTGGCGCATGTGTAAGCGCCTGTTCTGCTGATGCAATCATCCATCCTCCTGGAAAAAATTACTATGAGATAACTGAGGACTGTCTTGATTGCGGCTCGTGCGAAGCCGAATGTGGTTTTAATGCAATTATTACGGGCGCTACCGAGTAAATCGAATTTACGTATCCGGCTATTTTGAAACGGCCAGCCAAATTCACAACGCACCTGAATCTTCTCAGGTGCGTTGTGAATTCAACTTTAGGTTTATTATAGACTCCTCGTCATTTGGTGTGGATGCCGTACAAATCTGCTTCCTATTTGAGTTCATACCCCTTGGCGTACATGCATTTTTTCACGATATTCTCTTGCATGAAAGATCGTTCAAGCCCGGTGTCGCCATCGAAATGCAGTGTTTGGGTAGACAACGAAGCTTCTCGCTGACATTTTGCGAAATCCTGATCGAACCGTTCTTGATTCATCCCAGATTTTGTCCAAACATTCGGCTTGGCACATCCAGCGAAGGCGACTGCAACAACAACCGCCCATGCAAACAAAGGCAATCCCATATATCTATTCAATAAATTAGTCATTTAAGCCACCATCACCCTTCAGTGTTTTTCGCACGTTTCCTTTCCATCCATCCCCAAGAAGATCCGCAACCAATTAGGCGGCACGAACATTGACAGCACGTCATGACATTCCTACATTGATCCTAGACTAGAACACGTTGCGCCTGCCACGCCTAGCGGGAAAGGAGCAATTTTTAATGGACCGACTGAAGCACCCTCGAGCAAAAGGTGAATATCATGAAATATACATGCATGAACTGTGGATCGAGTTCACACAAACCTCACGAACTGTGCAACCCTACCAGCGACAACTTTGACATGAAATTTTGCGCCGCCTCCACCGATCAGCCGTGTGAGGAGAAAATGCCGTCAATGCATTTCAGATGCGATTCCTGCGGCGGTTTGTCGCCGGATGTCGAACACTTATGCAGCCCAAGAGCGATTTGATTCAATTCATTTTTCCATAATCTCCTCAACCCAGGACAAGGCCGCCATAACCTGGGGAAATCCTATGGTGGACACCAAAAGCAGCAGGGTGTGACGGATTTCCTCAGGGCTTGCTCCGGCCTGCAAGGCTCTACGCGTATGGGAACTGACAGCTCCTTCCGATTTTGAGGCGGCAGCCGCCGCCAACTGGATCAAATGAGCCGTCTTTTCATCGATGGGACCAGCCTTGCGCAATGTTGTCCCAAGTTGTTCCACCGCATTGAAAATCTCTGGATATTTTTTGTTCGCCTTCTTGTAGAAACTCGGCTTGCCGTTGTCAGGTTCAGACACTTGAGTGCTCATCAATTCTCATCTCCTTGTTTTATTTTAAATTCATGTAAACCCATTCCCAGTCATTTGCTCTGTCGCATTCAGTCGTCTGTGTGCCAAACAATTTCATAGCGAAACACAGGAAAGACTCAACCCAGCTATCCAGAGCATCTGCGGTCAAACTGTCCGTTCGGGCTTCTTTTTTTCCCAACACACTTTTCTCAAGCCGGCCAACCGTTTGATTTTATTGCGCGGCCCTGACAATCAACAACGAAGCACTCATACCCTGGCCGAGCATTGACGTACCGTATTCCAACCTCCGGCTCCATGACAAAGACAGCGGTCGAGAGAATATCGGCATCCATGGCGGTGGGCGCCATAACCGTGACGCTGGTCGACAGGTGCGGCGATTGCCCTGTCTTACCGTTGACGATATGGTGAAACACCTTTTCCCTGTCATAATACACTTCGTAATTGCCGGATGTTGAGACCGCGCCCTCGCACAGACTGAGGACATCGGGATATTGCTTATTTTTCGCCGGATCCTGAATGGCAACGGTCCACGGCGCGCCCTTTGCGGCTGATCCACTGACTCGAATCTCCCCCCCGCCGTCAACCAGGTGATTGACAACCCCGTTTGCAGCAAGCATCTGCGCGGCTCGGTCGGCAATATACCCCGGCGCCACGCCGTCCAGGGTGATCCCCATCCCTTTTTGGGGCAGGAGAATGGAACCATTGGCCCAACGCAACCGTTCCGACCCTATCAAATCGAGAACCGCGTCAATGTCGGCTTCTGTTGGTCGATTGCCGGCAGCGAATCGCTCCTGGAGCAGATTGACAAGCGGCGCGACGGTAATATCGAAAGCCCCATTGGTGTCGCGATGAAAGTGGAGGGACCGATTGACAACCTCGCTAATTTCAGGCGCCGGCCGCTCCAGACAATTCTCGGCGTTTAACTCGCAAATCTCCGATTGGTTGCCATAACGGGTCATGAGAGCGCACAACCGGTCAACCTCGGCAAAGGCAAGTCCCATGGCGTTTTCCGCCTCATCCCTGGAGGAATGAATGACCGTCATGTTGACCAAGGTCCCCATTGCCGTGCGCGTCTGGGACACCTTGTACATGTTTTTGTGAAACAATACGCTTTCCACCTTCTCGAACGGCAACAGGGTCGCAGTGGCGACGCCCAACCCCAGGAGTCCGGAAAGCTTGAGAAACGTTCTTCTCTTATAATCATGCAGCGCAGGGGAATTTTTCATGACAGTTTTACTCGTTTGATTTTCTTAACCGGCCATTTTCAGGCCATCAGCGACATTTCGGGCTATAGCCGGCCGTCCTTTATAGTAGCGAAAAATCTCGCGGGGACATTTGGCGACACACACGTTCTCGCAAGAAGGTCCATACGCGATGCAACGCTTATGATCGATAGCAATCCTGTTGTCGACATACGCAACGGCCTTTGCCGGACAGACCTTGACGCACAGCTTGCAGCCGATGCACCCGACTTCGCAGACGGCCTTGACATCCTTGCCAAAATCTTGCGAGGAGCAAGCCACCTGCACCCGGGCCTTCAAGGTTTGCAACTCAATGATTTTTTTCGGGCAGGTGCGCACACAGACGCCGCAACTCACACACTTGTCGGGATTGACAACAGGAAAACTCTCCACCATTTCTATGGCGTTGAAAGGACAGGCTTCGGCGCATTCACCCAGGCCGATGCAGGCGTACAGGCAGCTTGACGGTCCGCCGAACCCGAGGTTGGCGGCCGTACAGGAATGGAAGCCGATATAATGGTGTTTATGACTGACCCGTCCCTCAACCCTTGAGCAGCGAACCACCGCAATCTGGTCCTCCACTGCAACCATCTTCTTGCCGGTCAGTTCCGCGACCACTCTGGCGACCGCCTCTTTTCCGGGAAAACAGAGGTTCGGCGGAACATCGGGGTTGTTGACCACTGCGATTGCATACCCTTCGCAGCCGGGATATCCGCAGCCGCCGCATTGAGCCAAAGGCAAGGCATGCAGGACCTTGTCGATCAACGGGTTGGTCTCGACCGCAAACTTATGGGCGGCAAGAGCCAGGCCGATGCCGAAGAACAGGCCTATACAGCCAAGAAGAATCAGTCCGCTGAGGGCTATTTTCAGTAATTGCGGATCCATTGCACTCTGCCCTTATCCATCCTTGTTGTCGATTTCGATTTGCCGAATCAAAACAGCTGCAAACCGGAAAAACCGAGAAAGGCCAAGGCGAATTGCCCGGCAACGATAAAGGCAATGGGCAAGCCTTTAAATGTCGGCGGAATTTTTGCCAGTTCCAACCGCTCCCGCACCGAACTCATGAGATAGAGGGCAAGCAAAAAGCCGCCGCCGGCGCCGAGGGCAAGCATGAAGGTCTCAAGAAAATTATAATTGAGGCTCGACATGATCAGCGGCACGGCAATAATGACGCAGTTGGCAATGACAAGCACCAGGTACACGCCGAACGAGTTAAACAGGACAGGATTGACCTTGCGCAGAATCGTGTCGACCGCCTGCACGGTGAGGGAAACCAGACCGATGAAGACAACGATCTGGAGGAAATCGAGGTGGAACGGTATCAGGGTGAACCGGTAAAACAGCCAACTCATGCTGGCAGACGCCACCATAACAATGGTGAACACCACACCCATGCCCTTCGCTGTTTTCTTCCTTTTTGATGTTCCAAAAAATACGCACAAACCTAAGTATTTAGTAAAAACGAAGTTGTTGATCACCAATGCGGCAACAAGAATTGAAAACAGATGCCCGAAGTAGGGCTTTGCGACCTTGAAATTGAGATCAACACCACCCTCCAACCCCTGAACCCGTACCACATGGGTTTTCGTGCTGTTGAGCGGTTCGGCAAACAACAGCTGGAGACTGCGTCCGTCGCTGCCTAGCGCTGCGGAGGTCACGCTGAGTTTGATGTCGGGATCGTTCTCTTCAAAGACCGTATACCGGGACGCTTCGGCGGCCGCCGCTTTGTCGACCGGCACGGCAAAGGCGACCGCAATGCCGTTCTTGCCGGAAAAGGCGGCGGATTCGATAAATTCAGTGGCCTGCAGCCACGCGGGCAGGAACAACAGGGCCAGAAGAACGGCTGACAAAAGAATTTTTAGGATTTTCATAACTGTATCCCTTTTCTGCGCTTATAGACCAGTTCGACCCAGTTGAAGAAGGCCATCATCAAACCGACGACAAAAAATCCGGCGCTCGGGAGAATGAAGAAGAGCAAGGGTTTGAACCCCAACACGTCATAGCCCAAGATCGCGCCCGAGCCCAAAAGTTCACGGACAAAACCGATCACCACCATGCCCACCATGAAGCCGAGCCCCATGCCCACCCCGTCCCAGAAGGAGTCGGTCGCATTTTCTTTGCAGGCGAACATCTCCAGTCGCATGGTAATGATCGCAAAGGCAACGATCAGCTTGATGAAAATGCCCATTTTAGCATAGGCTCCCGGCAAGTAGGCCGCCATGACCAGATCGATGACCGTCACCCAGGTGGCGATGGTCAGGGTGTAGGTTGGTATGCGAATACGGGGATGAATCTGATTTTTAAAAAGCGAGATGGTCACGCTGGAGAAGACCTGGACCAAAAGCACGGCGACGCCCAGCATCAGACCGTTCATGACCGTAGTGGAGATGCCGACTGCCGGGCACATCGACAGCGCCAGCCGGAAAATCGGATTCTCGCTCAGGATGCCCCGACTGAGGAGCTCCCAGGGGGGTTTGGTGTTTGATGATGTGGTCACCTCACTGCCTCCGACAAGGGTTAAAACGAAACCGCGATTTTCTGCTCTTTGAGGACACGGTCAAGGATGTCCAGGCGGTAGACAAATTTCCCCACCATCCCTTTTAGACCGTCGGTGAGCATCCGTGACGAAATGGTTGCTCCGGTCAGGGCATAGATGTTTTTATCCTTGAATTGTTCCATGATCCGAAAGACGTCGGCGTCTGCCAGACGCCCTTCAAGGGCTTGCCGGTATTGGTCCGGCAAAGGTTCCTTCACGACCTGCAGCCCCTTGAGCACATCAACAGTCCGCCCCTTGAATTGATTCTTGAAATAATCTTTTTCGATCTCAGCGCCAAGGCCGGGGTCCTCTTCGTTTTCCAGAACTTCCAGGCCAAGCGTCGTGTACTGCTGATCGAGCGCCAGCATCACGTTGATAAAGGTCTTGAATCCCGGAAACTTGCCGCCCAGCAGATACGCAACCCGTTTGCCGTTGTCGGTGACGACTATCGTATGGTCAGCAAAACGGATTTCCTTTCCAGGTCCGATCACAGCGAGAATCGCCTTGTCGCGTGCTTCTTTTTCCCGGCTCTGCTCGACGTCCAGGGCCACGGTTTTCCGGTCGGCCATTTTGCCTTCAAGGTCCAGTGAAACCAGGGTGTAGCCGATTTTTCCCGCATTTGTCGTCGGCACAAGGTAGCCGATCAGTTGCCTGCCGGGTTCGGTGATCACGTAGCGATAAATCTGGTGCAATGCCAGGGTCGAGGGGACCGGTTTGCCTTCCCCGTACCCGAGCAGGCGGTACATGGTCCGTTCTTCACGGGCATGTTCATTGTGTTTTTTGGCTTTGTCGGTGAAGATAAAGGTCGCCCCCATCACCACCGCCGCCATCAGGCAGGACGCCGTGAGACGAAAGACGATGTTCAGGATGTCTTTCATTGGTCACCTTCCATCGGCAATGCGAACCGCTTGGGCTTGAACCAACCGTCCAACACCGAACTGAGCGGGTTCATCAGCAGGATGGCGTAACAAATGCCTTCAGGGTAACCGCCCTTCAACCGGATCAGCACGGTCAGCGCGCCGATCCCAACCCCATAGAGCAATTGCGAGATTTTATTGGTTGGCGAAGTGACATAATCGTTGGCCATATAAACAGCGCCCAGGATTGCGCCGCCGGACAGCACAGCCAGCAGCGGATCGCCGGCACATAATGCCTTGCCGCCGAAAATCCAGGACAACGCCGCAATCGTGCCGAGAACCGAAACCGGGATATGCCAGCTGATATACCCCCTGTACATCAAATAGAGACCGCCGAGCAGCAAGAGGAGACCGGAGGTTTCGCCAATGCAGCCGGGCCGCCAGCCTACGAAGAAAGTGGCGTACAGGCTGCTGCCGGAACCGAAGGTCTCGAGGAATCCGGCCATGCCCTGCGCCTTCAATACCGCCAGCGGAGTGGCTGCGGTAATGGCGTCCGCAGCAGGGCCGAGGCGACTGAAAATCGCCAGGTTTTTCAGCGGGGGCAACCAGGCCGACGTCATCGCCACCGGAAAGGTGGCCAGTAGAAAGGCCCGCCCCAGCAAGGCAGGGTTGAAAATGTTGTAGCCCAGTCCTCCCAGCAGGTGTTTGCCGATGTATATCGCCATGACCGCACCGAGGACCGGCAGCAGCCAGGAAACACCCGGCGGAATAACGAAGGCGAGCAACACGCCGGTCAGGGCGGCGCTGCCGTCCTTGATGGTGATCGGTTTGCCGAGCAATTTCTGGCTGATTGCTTCTACCGCCACGCAACTGACGACCGACACGGCGGTGATGATCAAGGTTTGAACACCGAAGACAAAGACCGACAAGATCAGCGGCGGCATCAGGCAGGCCGCCACGGTCCACATGATTTTTTCAACCGATTCAGCACTCTTCACATGCGGCGAAATGGAAACGATCCAGTTCGAAGATGGGGGCAAGGCTTGGTTGTCAGGCGCTTGCGTTTCGATGGCGTTACTCCTTCTAAACGATGGTCTACGATCAATGTGAGGCTATCGGCCCCACTCGCCCCAAAACTCGAGGATCGGGCTCGTTTCCTTGTGAGGGCGCGGCTGCCGGCGTGCGGCGCCGTCTTCCCGGAAGCTCATGACGCGGGGTTTATCTTTTTGCCTTCATCTTGGCCAGCCGGACAAACTGCACCAGAGGCCGCTTGGCCGGGCAGACATAGGCGCAACTGCCGCATTCAAAACAATCGAACACCCCGAATTGAGCCGTGTCCCCTGCCCGGTTGGCCTCCACATACAGCCCGATTTCCTTCGGTTCCAGCCCCATCGGACAGGCGTCAAGACACCAGCCGCAACGGATGCATTGCGAATGAGGGCGGCTATCGATTTCTTCGGCGGTTAAAAACAGCACGGAGGAGGTGGTTTTGGTCACTGGAACATCCAGGCTCGAAACGGCAAAACCCATCATCGGGCCGCCCATGACAATTTTCGCCAGTTCCGGTTTGACCCCGCCCAGGCGCCGGACGATGTCGCCGATTCTGGTTCCGACCTTCACCAGGAGATTGGCGGGCCTGGCAACGCCTCCGCCGCTGATGGTGATCACTTTTCCGCAGAGCGGCTTATTGAGCGCCACCGCTTCATAAATCGCCAGCGCGGTTGAGACGTTCTGCACCACAACCCCCACCGCCGACGGGAGCGCCATCGACGGGACTTTCCGGCCAACCAGAGCCTGAATCAGCTGTTTTTCCGAACCTTGCGGATATTTGACCTGCAATCCCCGCACAGACAACGAATCGTCTGCCGTGCTCCCCGCCTGGGCGGCGTCGGTCATGGCCAGAATGGCGTCCGGTTTGTTGTTTTCAATGCCGATCCGGCACGTATGAATGCCCAGAATCTTGAGAATGATCTTGGCCCCTTCGATTATTTCCCCCGGGTGCTCAAGCATTTGCCTGTGATCAGCCGTGATGTACGGTTCGCACTCAGCCCCATTGAGCAACAAGGTGTCGATTTTGGCGTCGACCGGCGGCTTGAGTTTCACATGCGTGGGGAAACCGGCCCCGCCGATGCCGACGACGCCGGCGTCGCGCACCTTGGCCAGGAGATCCGCGGCGCTCAAGCCCTGCCACGGATGCGGCTGATAGGAAGCAGGCGCTGCGGCGTGATCGACCGTAATGGTGATCGACGGCGCCTTGCCCCGCAACGGATGTGCGGACAGCCCAATATCCTTGACAGTTCCGGCGACAGGCGAATGCAGCGGCGCCCCCAACCCTTTTGCCACGTCGCCGATCACCGCGCCTTCCGTAACGACGTCGCGCTTTTTCACCATTGGCGAACAGGGGGAGCCAATGTGTTGCCCCAAGATGATCTCCAGTTCGTCCGGCGCCGGCATCCGCTCAATGGCAAGGGAAGCGGTATGGGCTTTTGACTCCGGCGGATGGACGCCGCCTTTGGGGAATGTCAGTAAAGAATGCATAAATTCGAGCACACGTTGCACTGAAATAATTGAGACAAACTTGCCTTGAGCGTCGACGCCGGCAGTTGAAGACGAAGATTATCCCGACCTTTTGAATCCGCCACTCTTACGCGATCCCGCCAAATTGTTTCATAAACTGAATCCGTTCAAGAAAACATCTGGTACCGGTTGGCGATGGCTGATTGCGCCGCCAGACGGTGGAAGTGGTTCTTTGGGTAGATCAGAGCGTCATGAGCCGCAGGCTGTAACTGGCAACTTATGGGGATTGATGAGCAAAGAAAAATGACGGTTAAGACGCTTTGAATCGCCAACCGATCATTTTTGAAAGCAAAACACGGTCCAGGACAATTCTCGAAATACAAACGAGATAACAAATGACAGTTTTCATGCAGAGAAACTCGTTTGAGGCCCGAGACTGCAAAATCACGTCAAAAAATTTTGCGACAGTCTTCGTTCTGATTCAGGGGGAAATGCATCCGTTGGCAAAGTGAAGCATAAACATTTGATGGTTTCACTATTGCTACACTGCCCTCATTTGAAGTGTAAATCAAATTTTGGATGGCATTCTAAACAGTATATTTTCTGTGGACCATGCTGCATGTGACAGACTGTACAGTCGATCTCACCAAGATGTGATTTATGGGGATTTCTGTCCGGATGCTGTTGCGGGGCGGTTTTTTCAACTAGTGTTTCCATTGGGCCGTGGCATGACAGACAGGTCGAATTGCGCACCTGGCCAATGACGCCGTTGGCATGACATGCCGAACAGGAAACGCCCTGAGTAAGATGCCGGTTGTCCAAAAAGCGCGAATCAACGGCTGATAAATAAATTTGCCTTAGAGCATTGAACTCTTCCTGAGTGAACGCGCCATATTTTCCCGGAACTCCAAGCAGCGTCAATCCTGCCCCTGGTTTCCACTGGTGACAGTTAAAACAATTTTCGCTTGTCTTGTTGGATAAATGAGTCAGGTGCAGATGGGCGTCAAATTTGTTCAGAGGAGCCATGCCCCATCCTTGAGGGGCATGGCATTGCATACAGGCCTCGAACCTGGCATTCTGCACAAGCTGATGCGTATTAGGGAGAATGTCTGACCATTGATCATGGCATTTTATGCATGAAGCTCGTTTCGCAGGCTTGATCTGCTGCCGCTGCTTGCTGTTTGCCGCTTGCAGTTGATTCTCACCGCCAAGGACAACCAGGCTGAGTACAAAAATGCACCATACTAGGCATTGCCATGCGTTCTTCATCATTCATTCTCCTCACGGCGTATAGAAAAACCGCCTCACACCCCGAAACGTGACCAGATCAATGAAGCAACCTGCTGACGACGCCATTGACCTGGCCTGTCCTGCCGACAAAATGCCCTTCCTGATCATCAGCCGGCTTTATTTGCATTAACACCGGCGATTCTGCCAAAGACGATGCAGTCTGGAATCGCATTGCCCCCCAGACGGTTCGCTCCGTGAATTCCTCCGGTGACTTCACCGGCGGCAAATAGTTTTTGTATTGGATTACCCCATATATCGATCACTTGTGCATCTTTGTCTATGCGCAGTCCACCCATCGTATGATGTACCGCCGGCCATTGGGCAATGGCATAAAAAGGACCATTCGTCAAAGGGATCATGGCCTTGGTGAACTGGCGCCCGAATTCAGGATCTTTGCCTTCAGCTAAATATTTATTGTGATTGCTGATGGTCTCCTGAAAAACATCCGCAGGAATTTGCAATTGCGCCGCCAAATCCGCCAAGGTTTCTGCTCGAATAAACCGCCCCTTCTGTATGCCCTTCTCAACTTCTTCTTTGGTTCCCATTTTCGGAATCATCTCTTCGTTGAAAATGGAATAGGTCGGTTTCGCCCCGGTTTTAATTTGCGCCATTGACACGACATCACGGCGCTCCATTTCGTTTACAAACCTCTTTCCCATCTTGTTCACATAAACAATGCCGTACCCAGGGCCCCTGAACGGATAGACCGCAGGCGTATCTAAAATACCTGTTTCAGGTTCCGCATACGGATAAAGTTGGATAAACGCCATCTGCAACGCATCTGCGCCAACGGCCTGCGCATAGCGGATAACCTCTCCCGTGGCGCCGGGCTGATTGGTGCAGTTGAATTCCGGCACGATGCTGGGATTGAACGATTGTCGCATCTTGATGTCGCGACTAAACCCTCCGGAAGTCAGAATCAACGCTTTCCGAACCTTGATGTTTTTCGTTTTATTTCCTGTCTGAATCTCGATGCCTTCGATCGGCGTCTGGGCGTCGCTGTCCTTTCGCCATATCCAGGTCAGCGCAGTGTTCAGTCGGATTTCCGCCCCTTTGCCTTCGGCAATTTTCTTGATTGCTTCTGTGTAGCCACGCCCTACACCTTCCACGCAAGTATGGGTGCGGTAAGCGGAATGCCCGCCGGTACGGTTCAATATTTCGCGCAACTTTAGGCCGCCGTTATCGATCATCCAGTTCAACGCCTCCGGAGCCTTGGAGGTCAGAATTTCAACCAGTTCCGGAAATCCATAATTATCGCCGCCTTTGAGCGTGTCGTTCTTGTGCTGGTCCGGGCTGTCCTCTCCTAGATTCAATTGTTTTCGGAGATGCAATTCATCGTCCCAGGCATTGAACTCTCCACCGTTGATGATCGAGTTTCCACCATATGTCGGTCGTTTTTCCAGAATGACAACTTTACTGCCCTTGACGCAGGCCTCCGCAGCAGCGGACAGTCCAGCAAAACCTGAGCCAACGATGACGACATCAATAGTCTCATCCCATTTCTTTGGCATAACTCGATTTGCGGCCTCTGCTTCTGCCGGGTTCGCCAAATTTAAGGCCATCCCGCTGATGGTGGCAACTCCCAAAGCCGCCGCCCCTTGCAGGACCGCCCTTCTCGAAATTTCAAAGTTTGGATGACTAATTGATTCGATTGCTTCGCCTGATTGCTTGTTCTCTTCTTTTTCTTTCATTACCGCCTCCATGTTATTAGCTGTAATTACCCGAAGGTGTTTACTCTGCGGGCCACCGGCACCGCACAAGTCAACACGCCAGAAAGCAATGCTTCAGAATTCCATCCCTTTTGAACCGACGTACACCAATACATTTCGCATCTGCTGCCTCTCAAATTTAGCTGTATTTTAAATCGATTATTTTATTTTAAAAGTTTTATTTATTATAAAAATCAATTATATTTATATATTTTACATATCACACCTTGATAATCATTCCTGATTTTACAAATAAATGATCCGCCAAAAGCCAGTGATGTCCGGTTTAAGGGCTTGCATGCATGATGTCTTGATTTGACGTGTCAGCGACAGTGAGCGGTTGGGCATCGGCAAAGTACTCCGGACACTACTCGGCAAGGGGAAGTATGCCGTTGCCCATGATCAGGCCTTGCTGGCCATGACCGCCAACCGCCTCTGTGAACCGGAGTCCAAGCTCGGCGTCTGGGATCGCTGGTTGGAACGGGTCAACCTGCCCAAATGCCATGGCCTGAAATTGCGGCAGATGTACGAGGCCATGGACTTCCTCCACAAGCATATTGACGCGGTTGAGGAGGCGGTCTTTTTCCAGACAGCCAACCTGTTCAACCTCTCGGTTGACCTGATTTTCTACGATACAACCACCGCATCCTTTGCCATTGACTACGAAGACGACTCCGACGAAAACAACGCCGGCCTTCGCCAGTACGGTCATTCCAAGGAGGGCACATGGACGCCGCCGCAGATCGTTGTCGCCCTGGCTGTCACCCTAGACGGGCTGCCGGTGAAAAGCTGGGTCTTTCCCGGCAGCACAGCGGATGTCTCCACGGTTGAACGCATCAGACGGGACCTCCGGGGCTGGCAACTCGGCCGTGCCCTGTTTGTGGCCGACTCGGGCATGACTCCGCCAGCAACCGGGAGGAGCTTGCCCGAGCCTGCGGCAAGTATCTGCTGGCCACCCGTATGGCGTCGGTGACCGAGAGAAAGGATGAAGTGCTCTCGCAACCCGGCCGCTACACCGAAATCTCCGACAATCTGCACGCCAAGGAGGTCATCGGCGATGGCGAGCGGCGCCGCCGCTACATCCTTTGCTTCAACCCCAAGGGGGGCCGAGCGGCAACGTGCCCACCGCGACGAGATCGTTCGCCTGTTTGAAGAGGAGTTGGCCAGTCATCTCGATCGGGATGCTTCCGCCCAATGGGCGATCGAACTGCTGGCTTCCAAGCGCTACAAACGCTACCTGACCACGACCAAGGCCGGAAAACTCAGCTTGGACCGCGCCTCCGTCACCGAGGCCAAACGCTACGACGGCAAATGGGTGCTTGAAACCAATGACGACACCATCTGAAAAATTTCGGCAATGATTCCGCGAATGGCTCAGTCTGGCTGAAAACCCGGCGGCTAGTTTGCCGAGTTACTGCTTGCAATCGGTTATCTGACGGAAATGCACTTCAAATTGCTGCGCTAATTCGCCAGCATCTTGCCTCCCCCAGTGATGCTAACGCCACTTCTCTTTCCCTCAACCCTTTTCACCGAGCAACCTGGAAACCAGGTTATATTTAACCGCTGGTTAAATATAACCGCTTTAAATGGAGAGCGAGGGCGAGGGCAACGCCTGTGTTGATGGTAATTATTTGCCATAAAACAGCATGATGAATAGTTGTTCGCGGCCGATTTAATTCTGGATCAACGTTTGCTATCCTTATGTCGGGCCAAGGGAAACCGCAGGCGTTGGGTTGTATCCGGGCTTCTAGAAAAGATGCGTGTCAGGAGATCAGAATAATCAGGAAATTTTACCGAATAAATTCGATCTCTATTTGACTGTGGAGTTCATCAGAATACAACTAATGCTTCAACCTCGCAAAGACGATTTGACACCTGGTGTTTTCCTGTTCACTCTTATCTTCTTTGTTTTACTGCATACTTATTCCTCACACTTGGGTTGAATTAATTCATTACAGTCCGCGTTGGAAGAGTCATGTCAAAGAAAATGTAGTCAGCATAACCTTTGACAATTAAAAAATTACCGTAATACTCTTTACTGAAAACAAAACAGAGTTGATAACTTATGTAACAATAATCGAATATTGCAAATAAATTTAAAATTACAATACAACAAAAGGGCTATAGTAATGATCATAGTCAGAACTATCATGACCGCTCTTCCGGAAAAACAGAAAGAGGTGTTGCAAACCCTTCTTTCAATGATTGATCCGCTAGAAAAAGAAAAAGGTTGCTTGAGCTATGCCATCTTAAGCGACATCGAAGATACAAACGTTTTCAACCTGTTTTCGGAATGGGAAACCCGCCGACATCTCGACCAACACATGAAGTCCGACAGATTCGGTATTTTGCTTGGAACAAAGTGTCTCTTAAGCGAACCCTTGCAAATTAAAATTGCCACGGTTGCAGAGTTTGAAGGCATGGAGGCTGTTTGTTCGATCAGGAAAAAAGAGTTGCTTGACCCCGCTGTTCTTACGACCAAAAACGCTTCTCTCTGAACGTTTCAACCGTTTCCCCAGACCCAAACCTTTCCCAAACGGCAAGAAGAGTCGAATCAACTCATCAACGAACAGAGGCTGCGTTCGCGACATTTTTCCTAAAACCTAGCCACGCTCCTTTCGCTGTTCGGCAAGGGCGCAAGGATAGAGAATATAACCATGCCGCACACCTCTATTGGCATTGAAATCTGATCCAACACTCCCAGCAGGGCTGGGATACGGTTGAAAACGAATTCCGCAACAGGCTCGGAGCTGTTTTATCCAGCGGCGGCGGCTCTATAGGCCGTAAATAAATAATGGGGATTCCAAGAGGAATCCCCAAGACAAAGCAACTCGATTTTTTACCTTTTAATATCCGCTACCTACAATAAGGTTATTATTTGTTCTCTTAATGTAGGTATTTTTTTCTTTTTCTTTCCATACGTATTTAACCCATCCTCCTTGAGGAGTCGCAGCCTTTATTGCCTCATAGATTGGCATACCTTCGACTTTCAGGTCCTTCCCGGCCAATGTTGGATGCACGATGAGTTTCCCCTCTGCTTCCATGATAAAAGCATAGGGCGTGTACGCATCGGGGGCAAAGCTTGCAGCCCCCTTGCCGCCATTGATGGCGGCAACAACTTCATCCACATTTTTAGTGATCGCCTCTTTGTCCGCAGAAAAGGCCTGCGTTGCAAAGAGAACAACCGCAACCATGTACAGCATAGCCATTAATCGTTTCATTTTTGCTCCTCCACGTTGGTTGAATATCGATATCTTGCCCTATGCAAGTCTCGAAATCCCAATAGGCTGATAGAAAGAAAAGTTACCGTTCATGTTCTGCAAGACAATCCTGACGCCACCCGCTTTGCCTCCCCGAGCTTAATATGCGGTCAACCCAAGGAAGCCGATAAGAATCCCATTCACCGCCTATAGCGAGATTTGTTAAGATTTCTGCATGTTGATATTGAGCTTGTTCATTCGGGCCCGCAGAGTGCTGCGATCAAGGCCAAGGATATCAGCGGCACTATTTTTCCCGCTGATTTTCCATTTGGTTTGCTCAAGCACTTGAAAAATGTAGTCTCGCTCAACTGCTGCCAAGGTTTTGGGAATTGAACATAAATCCCTGGATGGCTTTTTAAGTTCATCAGCCAGGCGCAGTTTGGGACCCGACGAGTTAATCACCGCGCGTTCGAGGACGTTTTCGAGTTCCCGAATATTGCCGGGCCAATGATATTGCTGCAAAGCATTCATGACCCCTGCAGGAATGACTTCAATTCTTTTGCCCATTCTCTTGGCAATCTTTTCCACGTAAAACTCCACCAAGAGCGGTATGTCGTCCTGGCGGTCCCGAAGCGGCGGCATGGTGATCGGAAAAATATTCAATCGGTACCAGAGATCTTCCCGGAAACGCCCCTTACGCACTTCCTCTTCCAGGTTGCGGTTTGTCGCGGCAACAATTCGTGTATCGACTTTGATTGTACGGGTGCTGCCCAATCGTTCAAATTCGCCATCCTGGAGCACTCTGAGCAGTTTCCCCTGGAGTTCGAGGGGCAACTCTCCGATTTCATCCAGAAAAAAAGTGCCGCCGTTTGCCACCTCGAAACGGCCGATATGTTTGGCATGGGAACCGGTGAAGGCGCCTTTCTCATGGCCGAACAATTCGCTCTCGATCAGGTTTGCCGGCAGTGCGGCGCAGTTCACCTTGACCAGCGCCCTGTTTTTGCGCAGACTCAAGTCGTGAATGGCCCGGGCAACCAACTCCTTGCCGGTTCCCGTTTCACCTAAAATGAGGACCGTGGTGTCGCTGCTGGCGATTTGCTCGACCTTATACAGTACGTATTTAAGGCCATCGCTCTGGCCGACAATTCGCTCGTGGTTGTTTTCGAGCTTTATCTCTTCTTGGAGATACGCCCTTTCCGCTTCTAACTGTTCCTTGAGGGATTGTATCTCTGCAAGGGCGCCTTCAGCTGCCTCTCTCCTTTTCTCCGCCTCGTCCTGGGCGGCAACACACTCAACTGTTCGTTTATCAACGAGTTCCTCAAGATTTCTTTTGCGCAATTCGCTGTCTGTGACATCCTCAACAGACAAGAGAATAAGTTGAGACACAGCCGATTTTCTATATAAAATTCGGCTGGCATTGAGGCGCATGACCCTCCGACCAATAAACTCGAAGTCCTGCTCGACTTCAAAGTCATTAATCACCGCATTTTCGAGAAGGACAGCTGCAAGCAATTCTTTCAACCTCGGCATGTCCCATGAGCGGTTTCCAAGATCAAAAAGCGATTGCCCCTCGGTCTGAGCGGGTTGACTGACAAACTTCATGTAATAATGACGATTGGCTTTGACGACATTCAGATCGTAATCAAGCACCAGGAGAGGCTGACGAATCGAACCAAGGATATTGAAAAAGACTTCAACAAAGACCGGCCGCCTTGGCTTGTCAACGATCAACTGATCCTCATTCTTCTCATAAAAATTTAATATATTCACAACTCGCCTGTGTGGTTGAGGTGGCGGATGTCATTCATGCATCAGGAGAGCGCCGCCTTGGACGATCAGTTACGAACAGGACAATTTCATCCAAGAGGCCACTCAGTTAGTCTTCAGCAAACTTTGCGCCTGATTGACCTGTGATCTTTAAATTGAATTATTTTTGTATTGTTTAATAATATTATAACGTTACCAAGTTGCTCCAAATGAGCCGCCGACGGACAAAACTGTAGCGGCGCAACGAAACCGTTGCGTCGACACGCCTCCATCACGACTGTTTTCCTTCGATCACAGCTTTGTTTTTGTGGATGTCCATTAGATGAGAATTTCATCGCAAAAAGGTGAACTGGAAAGCGTCACAAACAGGGTGCATGAGGCGGGGGGTTGCAGAAATCCAGTGAACCGGACGAAAAATATGCAAGAGGCGAGAGTTGACCACGGAACCTGTTTATTCAAAAACTCGTGGATCAACCCCAAGAGTCAGATGGGCAATCCTGCGCCATGACGGACAACTTGCTTAAAAATTTAAAAATCATCCTGCTTCAGACCAGAGTGTTTTTCGCCGTTGCACTCAACTGGGTGTTGATGGTCAAGGAATTAGACCGCAACAAATTCAATAAACGGTCACATATGACCACAGGTTATATATGACCCTTTCCTGCAGCTATCGACACCAGTCACGGAAGATTTCTCCATCTCATTATTCCTATAAAAACCGGAGTGATGCATTCCTGATTCTGAGCATTCTCATCTTGGCGTAAAAATTGAAGTGCAAAAGATATTGAACAAGAAGGATCTCGCCAGGAGAGTTGGCCTTCACCACAATCATCTAAAGAGGATATTCGTCATGAACAAAAAAAATTTCTCCACCCCGTTGTATCTCGTCATTTTTGTCCTATTCGCCTCACTGGCCGGTTGTTCATCCAAGGACGAAGGGTCAGAACAAGTAATTGAAAGAAGGTCGAGCACAAGTACAAGCACGACCGTTGAAAGCCCAGTGATGCAAGAGAAGAAAACCACCACTACGACCACTGAAAGTCGATAAACTGTCGAGGGGCAGGACTCAGAGGTATGCAGAGAGGGTGGCCCCGCAGGCTATTTATCGAGAATGAAAGAGGAACATGCCTTACGCACACAGCACAAGCTGAGGCTTGCCTCCGTTCCGACCCCAGGAATGAAGAACTGCACGGAGCGTCAAAGCGTTGCATCGGCATCGAAGCCAACACCTTTTTTAACGGAGAATATCATGAACACCTTGAAATCGTGCCTCCTTGCCTTGACCGTCCTGGTCATGCCCTGTGGGGCATTTGCCCAACAGCAATCCATGACGACTGTCGACACGAGAACCTCGACCGAAACCGCAGGCACAATCAGTGAGATGAGTCCCGACACCATCGTGGTTCGGACGGAAACCAGCTCGTCCCCGATGAACTACAGCTCCACCAAAAGCACAACCTATGTGGACGAAACCGGTGCGCCCGTCTCCGTGGAGACGGTTAAATCCGGCCTGCCGGTAACGGTGTACTACACCCGCGAAGGTGATCGCATGATCGCTGAAAAGGTAGTTGTTCGGAAAACCACCACAACGACGACCGAACGGCCTGGTCTGCAAGAAAAACGAACCCGCACCTCAACGACCACTGAAACGAAATATTAATCCGGCCAGCATTAACGTGAGAATCCTGCGGGGAATGCCCTGCAGGATGTCGCCTTTGGGGAGGAGGGAATCGCTCAAAAAATCCGCAATGTTCTTGGAGGCCGAGGAATTATGATCAGGGCTGTAACACTGAACAATAACGATGGACAAGGGGGCGCAACCCCTGACCTGCATGAACGTGTCGCGCAATTAGGTCTGGGGCAAATTGACATCCTATGCTGCCAAGGCGTCTGGCGCGCGAGGGACGACAGCGAGGACGAGACCCGAACAATGGCGAAATCGTTGCGGATGAACTCCAGCTTTTTCGCTGCAAGCCCTGCCTGGAAAAGAAAAACAGAACGAAATGAAAATGGCGTCAGAGGACTTGCCATTCTGACCGGCGCCGGGATTTGGCCGCTCAACAGCGGTAGCCTTCAGGGAATCGATGAGTCGGATGGATCGAAGGGGATTGTCCAGTTCGCACTTGTCCGTACGAACGGGGCGTCGATATTAGTCCTTAATCTGCACCTCTGCGGATCAAGGCAATTGCAACTGCTGCAATTGGGCGCTCTTTTCTCACACCCGATGCTCAAAGAACGATATGGGGCCGTGGTATTGTGCGGTGATCGCCGAACCAGACTCTCAGTCAAAGAGTTGCAGACCATCACGAAAAGGTCTCACTATACCTCTCACAGCCTGCCGCCTTCTGCCTCCTCTGAAGGCGATGGACTGCTCTGGATTCTGGTTGCCGGCAAGCAGCCGGTAGCCTCTGTGACCATCCACAACCAGCAGTCGAGCGCATCCCTCGAATTCGAGATTGATCGAATTGCACAGGATAAAACCTACAAACCCTATTATTTGCCTCTGTCCTTCAAGGAACAGTGGGCCGGATACAAGACAATTGCCAAGCCTTCGCCACCTGTATCAATCGCCGGCGCAATCCTCCAGGAATGACGAATAAAAAGGAAGCACCCAACAAAGAAAAACACCATTATACTCTACATTTTTTTCAACTGTTCCCGCACCTAAAGTTGACGGTTTGAGAGGTCCGATTTGAATTACTGCCTCTTGCCGCCTGCAGGTGCGCAAAACAAAAGAACAAGGAGACATGCTATGCCATTGCTACAATTAGTCATTGTTTTGGTTGTCGTTGGAGTGGTCCTCTGGGTGATTAACAGCTACATCCCGATGCAGTCCACCATCAAAAAAATTCTCAACGCCGTCGTTATTATTGCCGTGATCATTTGGCTCTTGAATGTCTTCGGGCTCATGGGAGACATTTCCTCGATTCGTATTGGCAAGTGATAGGCATAAGCAACTCTTCAATGGAGGATGAAGGCGCAACTGCTTCTGAACAGGGATAGACGTCAACGATCCGAACATTCACCTCCTCAGCCCAGCCTGCCAGTTCGCAAGGATCGGGGTTTCGGCCGAGTCAGCTGCATCCGGAGCACCTTTCTTCAATTCCGAGAGGTTTTGTTTCGTGCTTAACGCAACAGCCTGCTTTTGCAACATATATCCATCGTCTTTGTATACAGAGAGTCACACGGCGTGAAATCGCACAATGGAGTCAACATGAAAAACAGATTTATCTGTATTCACGGGCATTTTTATCAACCTCCCAGGGAAAGCCCCTGGTTGGAAGCCATTGAGATCCAGGATTCGGCGTTCCCGTACCACGACTGGAACGAGCGGATTACAGCCGAATGCTACGCAGCCAACGCCGTGTCGAGGATCTGGGACACGAAAGGACGAATAGCCCAACTGGTCAACAATTACGCCAGCATAAGCTTCAACTTCGGCCCGACGGTTTTGCTCTGGATGGAGAAGTTTGCCATCGATGTCTACGAGGCCATCCGTGAGGCCGACAGGCAGAGCCTGGAAAAATTTTCCGGGCACGGATCGGCATTAGCCCAAGCCTACAATCACATGATCCTGCCGCTGGCAAACAGTCGCGACAAGCAAACCCAGATTATCTGGGGAATACAGGATTTCGAATATCGCTTTGGACGCAAGCCCGAAGGAATGTGGCTTCCGGAGACAGCGGTTGATCTCGCCTCTCTGGACGTCCTGGCCCAGCACGAAATCGCCTTTGCGATCCTTTCTCCCAGCCAGGCGCAGCAGGTTCGTCCGCTTGGCGAGAAAGAATGGAACGATGTGCGTGGTGGAAAAATCGACCCCGGCATGGCCTACAGGATCTCGCTCCCCTCAGGCCGAACAATGAGCCTGTTCTTTTACGATGGTCCCATTTCGCAGGCTCTGGCCTTTGAAGGGTTGCTCGACAACGGCGAGGCCTTTGCCGACAGGCTGCTCTCCGCGTTCCCTGACGACCAATCTTCCCCTCGCCTGGTCCACATCGCAACGGATGGCGAAAGTTATGGGCATCACCATCACGGCGGCGACATGGCCCTGGCGCACGCGCTCAATCACATCGAATCCAATGAGCTTGCGCAGCTGACCAATTACGGCCAGTATTTGGAAAATCATCCACCAACGCACGAAGTGGAGATCTTTGAAAACAGCTCGTGGAGTTGCATGCACGGGATCGAACGCTGGCGGTCGGATTGCGGCTGTAACAGCGGCGGCAATCCGGGCTGGAATCAAGCCTGGCGAGCCCCCTTGCGCGAAGCCTTGGATTGGCTCAGAGATGCCGTAAGCCCGGCTTATGAACAATTGGCCGGAAAGCTTCTGAACGATCCATGGGCGGCTCGGGACGCCTACATCGACATCATAATGGACCGTTCACCCGAACGGATTGATGCGTTTCTGAACTGCCACGCAACCCGCCCCTTGAGCTATGAGGACGAAATCACCGTCCTGAAGCTGATGGAGCTCCAACGCCACGCCATGCTCATGTACACCAGCTGCGGATGGTTTTTTGACGAACTTTCCGGAATTGAGACGGTTCAGGTTATCCAATATGCCGGCAGAGTGCTGCAGTTGGCCGACCAACTTTTTACCGAAGCCTTTGAACCAGGTTTTCTCGAACGTCTTGAACGTGCCAAGAGCAACCTTCCTGAACATGGAGACGGCCGGACAATTTACGAGAAATTTGTCAGGCCGGCCATGCTCGGCTTGACCGCCGTGGGCGCGCACTATGCCATATGCTCGCTGTTCCAGGGCGACGTTGAACGAAAATCGATCTATGCCTATTCCGCCGCCATGGAGGACAGCCGGAGTTTTCAGGCGGGCGGAACCAAACTTATGATTGGGCGGGCCAAGGTCACTTCGCAGATTACGCGGATATCCACCAGTTTGTGTTTTGGCGTCCTGCACCTCGGGGACCATAGTATCGCTTGCGGTACCGGGATATATCAGGGAGCCAAGAAATATGAAGCCTTTGTCAAAGAGATTTCAGATGCTTTCGCCGGCGCCGACTTTCCCAAGACCATACTCCTGTTGGGGAAGTACTTCGGCACGTCCACCTACTCGCTGAACTCGCTCTTCGCCGATGAACGCCGAAAGGTGTTGAACATGATCATGGAGCCAACCCTGAGGGAGGCGGAAGCTGCCTATAGCGCGATCTACGAGCACCATGCACCGTTGATTCGTTTTTTGAACGGGTCCGGAACGCCGCGGCCAAAAGTCCTGTCCGTCGCAGCGACTTTCTGCCTGAATGCCAAGCTTCGCAGGGCGCTTGAGGGAGAGGGGCTTGAGCCTCAAATCGTGCAACCTCTTCTCGAAGAAGCTCGTTTGGCCGATGCAACGCTTGATGCGACGGCTCTGGGTTTATTGCTCACCGCCAATATCGAACGCTTGGCCGAACAACTGCTCGCCCAACCCGATGACGTTTCACTCATGGAGCGATTGAACAAGGCGGCCAGCCTCGTCCAGGCACTCCCCTTCGAGGTGAATCTCTGGAAAACCCAAAACATCTGCTACAAGATCCTGCACACCTGTTGCTCCGATTTCAAGGAAAAGGCCAGCTCAGGTGAGGAGGATGCAAGCAGTTGGATACACAATGCCACAGTGTTGGCGGAGAACTTTCGCATTCAGCTGCCCTCTTGGCTGCTTTAGGTTTCCGCTTTGACAGGGAAGTCGCCATGAATCTCCCAACAGCAACCTATCGAATACAGTTCAGCCCGTCGTTTGGTTTTCAAGACGCGCAACCTGTCATAGCCTACCTCGCGGATCTGGGCATTTCCGATCTGTACGCTTCGCCCATATTCAAAGCCGTCAAGGGCAGCAGCCATGGCTATGACGTGGTGGACCCCAATCGCATGAATCCTGAATTGGGCGATCTCGCCGACCTTGAGGCGCTGGCTGCGGAACTGAAAAAATACGCTATGGGCTGGCTGCAGGACATTGTCCCGAATCATATGGCCATAGATTCTGACAACCAGATGCTGATGGACGTCCTGGCGAATGGTTCCAACTCCCGGTATGTTCATTTTTTTGATGTGGATTGGGACCATCCGGCTGCCAGCCTCAACAAGAGAGTGCTCGCGCCGTTTCTCGGCAGGTTTTACGGGGAATGCCTCGAAGAGGGAGAGATTGCCCTTCAGTACGGGCCGAACGGCTTTACGTTCATGTACTACAACTACGCCTTCCCGCTGCGAATAGAATCCTATTCCGGTCTTTTCAACAATCTTACCCCGTTGAAAAAAAAGCTGTCCGACGACAACCCCGACTTCATCACCTTTCTCGGCATCCTGTATGCCTTGAAGATGCTCTCTTCGAACCCTGAGCCTGAAGAGCGCTCCATCCAGATAAAAATGATCCACCGGATCGTGTGGGAGCTCTACACCAGCAACGCTGCCATCCGAGCCTTCATTGACGGCACCCTGCGCTCCTTCAATGGTTCAAGGGGGAAGCCTGAAAGTTTTAATGCTCTCGACAACCTGCTTGGCCAACAGATCTTTCGGTTTTCATTTTGGAAAGTGGCGGCTGAAGAAATAAATTATCGCCGCTTCTTTTGCATCAATGGGCTGATATCACTGAAAATAGAAGATGAGCATGTTTTAAACCACACTCACAACCTTATTTTCGATCTGCTCGGCAGAGGTCTTGTCACCGGCCTGCGAATCGATCATGTTGATGGGCTGTACGATCCGGCGAGCTACCTGCAAAGAATACGAAAAAGAGCGCCCCACACCTACATCATCGTCGAAAAAATTCTCGACCCCGCCGAAGACCTCCCCCGATCCTGGCCGCTGCAGGGCACAACGGGCTATGATTGTATCAACTCCGTGAATGGGCTGTTTTGCGAGCAGAAAAACGAGCAAGCATTCAGCAAGATCTATTCCAGCATATCGGGTTTGAAAGACACGTATGAACAGGTGGTGCGCACCAACAAAAAGATCATCATCCAGGAGGATATGGCGAGCGATGTCCACAACCTCGCCCTGCTTTTAAAAAAGATCTCCAGCCGGGACCGTCATGGCAGCGACATCACCTTAAACGCACTCCAAAGAGCGTTGACCGAGGTCCTTGCCGTGTTTCCGGTCTACAGGACCTACATCAGCGACGTTGTGGTCTCGGAGACCGACCGGAAAACCATTTCAGATGCATTGAACAAGGCCAGGGCTAACTTTCCCGCCCTGCTGCATGGGTTTACTTTCGTCCGCAGATTCCTGCTCCTCGACTTTCCTGATTATGTGCATGAAGAAGAGAAGCGGGAGTGGCTGCACTTCGCCATGCGCTTCCAGCAATTTTCCGGTCCGGTTATGGCCAAGGGTGTCGAAGATACCACCCATTATGTCTACAACCGGCTCTTGTCACTCAACGAGGTAGGGGGCCGGCCGGATCGATTCGGCTGCTCGCTCGCGGAATTTCACGCCTTCAACGCCAAGAGGAAAGAGTTCTGGCCGGATACCCTCAGCGCCACCGCGACGCACGATACCAAAAGGGGAGAGGACGCCCGCGCCAGAATCAATGTCCTTTCCGAGATGCCGGCTGAGTGGCAAAAAAAGCTCCGGACCTGGATCAGGGGCAACCGGGGGAATAAAATGCGGATCGCCGGCTTGGCTGTTCCGGATAGAAACGACGAGTATTTCCTCTACCAGACCTTGATCGGCGCGTTTCCCTTCGCCAATGCGGAGTATCCCGAATTCATTGAAAGGATGAAGAGCTACATTGTCAAAGCTGTACGGGAAGCAAAAATTCATACTGCCTGGTTGCAACCCGATACTGCCTACGAAGATGCGTACCTCTCTTTTGTGGAAAAAATCCTCATCCCCTCGGAGAACAACGAATTTCTCAAGGAATTCATCCCATTTTGCCGGCGAGTCGCTCACTTCGGCATATTTAATTCCCTCTCGCAGACCCTGATCAAGATCACCTCGCCCGGTGTGCCTGATTTCTATCAGGGGTCGGAACTCTGGGACCTCAGCCTGGTGGACCCTGACAATCGCCGGCCGGTGGATTTTGCCCGCAGGCGTTCCCTGCTGGCCGGCATCCGCACACAGGAGGCCGCTGATATTGACCGGCTCGTCCAATCGCTGCTGTCCACAAGGGAAGATGGCGCCATCAAGCTTTTTCTCATCTATCGGGCGCTCAAGGCTAAAAGCGCGCATCGGGCGCTTTTCCGTTCCGGCGCCTATCTTCCCCTTGAGTCGACGGGAAAATTCAGCAACCATGTCATCGCCTTTGCCTGGAGGCATCAGCGGCAATGGGCCTTGGTCATTGCGCCGAGATTTATCAGTCACTTGATTTCAGAAGGCGATTTTCCCCTGGGAAAAGAAGTGTGGCAGAATACACAGGTAATACTCCCTCACGGGGCGCCAGCTGCCTGGCGCAATGTGCTTACGGACGAGGAAATACTTACTGGGGAGAATGCGCTGCCTGTCGGGGATATTTTGCTTCGTTTTCCGGTGGCGTTGCTGATAGGTGAAGGAAAAGAGGAGGATGTACCTCCTGTTTGAGTGAATTCACGCAAACGCTATCTCAGAAGTTCATGCCTACAGTTAACAGTTCAGGCTGATCAAAAACATGGCTCCATTACAAATCCGCTGCCCCTGGCTGCCATCGCCACGCCCACGAGGATTGCCCCCAGCACATCGGCGCCCGTCCTTGTTTATCCGTTGATCCCCTCCCCTCCTCTCATGCCGTATTCACCCAGCAGCGCAGCACCTCGGCCACACTCCACGCCTGCGCCACGCAACCCCGCGGCGTATAGGGCGCTTCGGCATCGAAAACCTCGCTGATCGAGCCGACGCAGGCTTCGTCAAGATGGGCCACAAAGCCAGCTAAAAATTTCCTCCCCTCCGCCTCGTTGCCCGGATTGAGCTTGAGCCACGCATCCACATAAGGACCGATAAGCCATGCCCACACTGTGCCCTGATGGTAGGCGGCATCGCGGGCGCGCAGGTCGCCATAGTATTTCGCCTTGTACTCCGGATGGCCAGGCGCAAGAGAACGCAAGCCAACAGGGGTGAGCAGGCGATCCGTCACCACCTTCATCACCGGTTCCCATCTGGCCTCGTCGAGCACTGGGTGATCGAGCGAAATCGCAAAAACCTGGTTCGGGCGGCAGGCATCGTCGTTGCCGCCGTTTTCCGCGTCGACCACATCAAAGAGATAGCCACCCTGTTCATACCAGAATCGCCGATTGAAAGATTCCCGCACCTGGTCGGCCGTTGCGTTCATGCGGTTCATGTCGGCCTCCTGGCCCTCTTCCTGCAGCCACCCCGCCATCAACCGCAGCGCGTTGTACCAGAGCGCGTTGATCTCCACTGCTTTGCCCCGCCGGGGCGTCACTACCCAATCTCCCACCTTGGCATCCATCCAGGTGAGCTGATACCCCTCTTGCCCCTGCCGCAGCAACCCGTCCCTCGGGTCCATGCCGATGCCAAACCGCGTGCCGTTCCGATGCTGTTCGATACTATCCAGCAATTTGGGCAGCAGCAGTTGCAAGGTCATGCGGTCGTTGGTTATCCGCAGATAACGGTGGATGGCGTGGAAAAACCACAAGGTGGCGTCGGCGGTATGATACAGGCCGTCCCTCTCGCCCTCGGGGAACATATTGGGGATCAAGCCATCGCGCACGTAATGGCCAAACGTCCGCAGTATCCAGCCCGCCTCTTTATGACGGCCGGTCATCAGCGTGAGTCCTTCCAGGCTGATCATGGTGTCGCGACCCCAGTCCGTGAACCAGTGGTACCCCGCGATAATGGTCCGGATTTCATCGCCTGAGGCGCGCATGCGGGCGACGTCCTCCACCCGGCCAACGGGCGTGATGAGAAACTGATCGGCGGCGAGCACCAGTTCTGCGGCCGGGCCCCTCTGTGCTTGCGGCGGAGCGGTAACCAAAAGCCGCTTGCGGCGATCCAGCTCTGCCCGATACGCCGCATCCGGTGACAGCGCCCGGATCGTGTCCCATTCCTCGGTTGACGCCACGAACGTCGTCCGGTCGCCCTCGACCAGATCAGCGCGGAAATACCCAGGACTCCACAATGCCCCCTGCCACTCGTAGCCGCGGTTGCGCTCAGTATGGTAGGGGATCAAGGAGGTTTCCTTGCGGTCGAAGGTAAAGGCCATCGATGGCCCGTGCACGATGAGCCGCAACACGGGCAAACCGTCAGCGCCGGTGATCTCAAACTGGTCCTCGGACACGGTCAATTTGTAGTGTGCCGGGCGCACCTGGCTGACCGTCGCATCGTGCGAACGAAACTGCATCGCCGGCCGAAGCCCCAACCGCAGTTTGCCCTTGCCGGCGAGCAGAAGATAGGTCACGTGGACAGTGTTCTGCCGGTAGGGAAGAATAAGACGTTTTTCAAGGACAAACCCGTCCACCTCATAGCGCCACACCGGCAGCCCGGCTTCCAGCCGAAATTCACTGATGGGCAAGGTCGACTCCGGCGAGATGCCCGCCAACTCCTCCGCGCCCGTGAACAGGACGCGGCGGTCCGGCAGGCGCAGACGCTCAGAAAGCCCGCTCAACATCATCATCCGGCCCAGCGGATTGGGCAAAGCGGCAACCAATAATCCGTGATAGCGGCGGGTGATGGCGCCGGTCACGGTTCCCGACGCGTATCCGCCGATTCCATTGGTGACCAGCCACTCTTCCATCATGTGCGGGTCTGCTTCCAGCTTGCTGCATAAATCGCCGGTGCACAGCACTCGAAACAGGTCAGCCATGCCGTTCTTGCTCCGTTAAAATTGGCCGCAAAGCGATCGCGGCATGGCCTGGGATACGCCAGTTGTCTCCGGAATCGAGCTCGGGCGTCCCGGAGCCGCCGTAGCGGGGATCTTCGCTTGACCATAGTGTCTGCCAGATCATTGCTTCCGGAGGCGCCAGCAACGGCTCCGGGGCGGGGTCCAGATGCAGGTCCATGCCGAGATTCACCAGCAACAGGCGGTCGTCGTCCCCGGTCTCGCTGAAAAAACGCAGCAGCAAGCACTCTTGCGCGAGCACAGCTCCATCCACACCGTGCGGAATTTGCGCACTGAAGACAGAATCTTCGCGGCGCAAACGCAGCAGGTCTTTATGTAGATCATAGGTGGGCCGGTTGCGTTGGCGTTCATTGAAATCAAGCTTACACCGCTCGAAAGTTGAAGGATTCGCCGGATCAATCAGGCAGGACAGCATCTCGCTCGTCGCCAGGCTCGGGAACTGGGCCAGAAACTCCGCTCGACCCTGGCTCACCAGAAGGGCAAGTTCAGGCTTGTGGTCCGCAAAAAAATAAAACGGGCTTGATGAGCCGAACTCCTGCCCTTGAAAGAGCATGGGTGTTCCCGGCGCGAGCAAGAGAAGCGCGGTCATTGCCCGCAACCGCCCAGGGCTGGTCAGTAACTGCACCCGTTCGCCACAACCGGAATTGGCGATCTGATCATGATTCTGAATATAGGTGACGAATGTCGCCGGCGCCAGCTTGAGGCCGGGCGTGCCGCGACGTTGCTTCTGCCATTTGTAGTGCTGCCCCTGGTAGAGGTAGCCGTACTTCACCATCGAGATAAACTCCTGCGGCCTGCCCAGGTAGTCGGTGTAATAGGCTTCGTTGCGCCCGGTCATTGCGACCATGGCACTGTGATGAAAGTCGTCATTCCACAGAGCGTCCAACCCGTATCCGCCGCTCTCGATGGGACGCACCAGCTTGGTGAGCTGCGGCTCGTTCTCCGCCACGATGATCGTCCGCCTCCCGCGCGCCGCTTCCCGCACGCGTTTTCCGATGGCCGTTATGATGTTTTCCGGCGAGGCGTCGAACATCTGCTGGGTGGCGTCCAGCCGGAGTCCGTCGAGGTGGAATTCCTCGATCCAGTACGCCGCATTGGTGAGGAAAAATTCTCGCACCGGGCCGGCGTGCGCACCATCAAAGTTGATGGGTTCACCCCACTCGCACTCGTACCTGTCGGTAAAATAGTCAGGTGAAAACTCGGCCAGATAATTGCCGTCCGGGCCAAAATGGTTATAGACCACATCGAGAATCACCCCCAGGCCGAGACGATGGGCCTCGTTGACGAAACAACGAAAATCATCCGGCTCGCCATAGAGCCGAACCGGAGCGAACTGGCCAACCCCGTCGTACCCCCAGCCAAAACGCCCGGAGAAATCGGCCACGGGCATCACTTCAACGACGGTGACGCCGCAGTCAGCCAGTTCCGCGAGTTCCCGCTGGGCAGCCGTCCATGTCCCTTCCTGGGTGAAGGTCCCGATGTGCATTTCATACAGGACCTGACCCTCCAGGCCAACCCCTTGCCACTCGCTGTCGGTCCACCCGAAACCGGAAGGGTCCACCACCTGCGACGCGCCGTGCGGCCCCTCCGGCTGGTAGCGCGACACCGGGTCCGGAAAGCAACTGGCCTCATCCAGCCGAAAGCGATAGCGAGTGCCTTCTGCCGCCTGTGGAACCAAAGCCGCAAAGTATCCGCCGGCCTGCTGTTCCAGTTGGACGGTCGCCGGAGCACCTGGACCAGCCTCCAACACCACCTCTACTTTCTTCGGGCGAGGGGCCCAGACGCGAAAATGGGCGCCGCCGTTTGGCTGCACTTCGGCGCCGATGGGATATCGTCGTTGAGGATGCATAGTATTCCTGGTTGAAGTTCTTGATCGCCGCATTTCTCGGCACGTCCACGCGTCGTCTTGGTGGCGTCGCTCGAGTAAAAAAGTTGATCAAATGTAGATGATGGATGCATCCTCCCGTGAACCCAAAATATGAAACAACGTGAGATACTCCCTGAGGTGCCGGGTAAGGAGAAAATGTTCCCGTACATATTCCCGCGCCCTGCCCCCCATCTTGGCCCGCAGGGCTTCGTGGTGGAGCAGAAAGCGGATACGGTGCGCCGCCCCTTCGGGCGAGTTGACGAGGAAGCCGGTATGATAGTTGACCACCTGCAGTCGAATACCGCCGGTGTCGCCGCCGATAACCGGCTTCCCCTTCCAAAGCCCTTCGGTGACCGTGAGACCGAACCCTTCCCGGGTGGATTTCTGAATGACGATGTCGGCTAGCCGTTGCAGCGCATTGATCGTCCGATGCGCATCAGACGGCAGCAACAGGACGTGAATATCGGGATCCCCCGCAGCCGCCTCCAGAACTTCATCGAGCACCTCTTGCCCTTCGGGGTCGTCAGTGGCCCCGCCCCCGGCTAGAACCAGTTGCACCGGCTGGACCTTGCGGACAAGCCGATAGGCCTCAAGAACACCCAGCGGATCCTTGAACCGATCGAATCGGGAGACCTGAACCAGCAGCGGTTTGTCCGGGTCAAGGTTGTACTGATGGCGCACCCTGGTCAATTCTTCCGGATCGAGATCCATATTTTTCGGGCTCAGGGGGTCGATGCTCGGCGGAATGAGAAACTGCGGATGCGGCAAGGGCTGGGCAAACTGGCACATGGAAAAAATGCTCGCGTCATAGCCGGCCACAAAGGGGCGCAGGCCCCGCCAGACCGAACGCGTCGGCCGGCTTATGTCGATATGGCCCCGCCAGATCCATTTACCCTTCCGGTCCGGGCAGAGTCCCAGCAACGCCGCCGGTTGAGGATCATGGATGACCACAAAATCGGCTTCTTCAAGAATTGGCCGCAGCCGGACGGCATTCTCCTCGTTCACCTCCCGGTAGGTCTGCCACTCCCGTTTGCTGATGGTGACCGGGAACCCCTGGAGACCATTATGGAACTTTTTGGTCACGGCATAAAAATCACTGTTTCCCGTTATTACCTCCCATTGGGCCTTAAGCCCGACATCCTGCATGAGCGGGATCATCCAGTCGAGGATTTCAGCCACCCCGCCGCCTTCCCGGGTTGAGTTGACATGCACAACCCTCTTGCCGGCCAGCCGATTGCCCAACTGACGGAGTTCGCCAAGGACGGTTGCACTCACCAGACCTTCGTACGACGAGAGAAATTTCGTCATGCCACACCTCCTTTTCCGAGAACTCGCACCAGCTCGCCCCGGAGTTCAGGCAGGCTAAAGAAAACAAAATCCACCGTCTGCAAGGCTAGGCGCCAGGCTTCCTGGCCAGGAAAACCACCAAGCCAGGCGGAGAAATCGTCGACACCCACGGGTTCACGCCGCCGGGCTTCAAAAAAATGATAGTAGATGCTGCCATTGGTCATTGTGCCGATTGCCTCGGGTAATGCCTTCGGCGACGCAATCCGCTTGCCCGTGTCAAAAACCACGGTCACCGCCTCGGTAAAGAAAAATTCCCCGCCGGGCTGGCAGGAGGGAACAAAAATCACTTCGCTCAGTCGCTCGTCAAGAATCTCGAGAACCTGTTCCCGCAACTTTTCCAGATCAGGAAAGATATAGGGATTGATGATGCCGAGCTGCTCGGCAAGCACCCGGTCGCCCAATTGCAAGAGGGCCCATGCCGCGAAATCGTTCCGATAGTCGGGGTTGTCGAACGAGGGAACGAGCAGGGTTTCGCAGAAGTGATGGTACAAAACATCCTGACTGCAGAGAGCAATCCGGTCGCGCAGTTCCCGAAGATTGATGGCGGCGGGCAGGCCGCTGGTTTTGGCGAGCAGGCTACAATCCTGAATAATGAAATCTCCCATACTCTCTCCTTGTTGCTGGATATGACTGTTCACAGGTGAAAATCTGACGAGCCATCAGGGTAATGGCTACGGGGCAAACGCAGTGTTGACGGGCCAGAGGCCACACTTGCTCGCCCTGGAAGGGCAACAGTTGCAGGGGACGATCTGCCTGTCAAACAAGAGACCCTTGGTTGAGCAAGGCTTCTGAAAGGAAATGCACGCCCCATGCCTGATACTTGAAGCAGTGCAGTCTTTCACCCGAGGGATTGATTTAATCAGGGCAATCCATTGGAAACTCTATGGCTTAGCAGAATGTTTGGCCGAATAAACGGGTTGCCCAGTCTTTTTCCAGTTCTTTTACCGAACATTGCAGCAAGTCTGCTGCCTTCATCCACACTTGCTTGTTAACGATCAGGAATGAAACAAGAAGCATCTGATCGAGCAGACTGATCGCCCTTAAAAAGAAAGCGGCCCTCCTTTGCACTTGTCGCCGTCAGGCAGCTTTTAAAAAGGTCATATTTCACCGTTGGTTAAATATGACCTTTTTAAAAGGGCGTCCCATAACCACCCACCAAATACTCTCCTGGACAATACCTTGGAAATTCAGAGCGATAGACGAAGCAACGCTGAGCGGTGCAAACCGGCGCATTGCTTGCTCTATGAGTCAGTACAGCAGACGGCATCTCCTCTTTGCCTTTCTTTTCTCGGAACGATATCAAGCTGCGGCTGGGAAACACACGATGCTTCTTGAGCAAGGCTTTTCATTTTCAAGTACCCGTCCGCAAGCAGCTCAACCACCTTCAAACAGGAGAACGACATGAAACAAAGCACGAAAGACAACGCTGAAGGCAAGATGCACCAAGTTAAGGGTAAGGCCAAAGAGATTGCCGGGAAGGTAATGGATGATCACGAGTTGGAAGCCGAAGGCAAAATTGAAAAATTAGGCGGAAAGGCACAAGAAAAGCTCGGTGAAGTAGAGAAGGTTGTCGGCAAATAACAACGGATGTTGAGAATGGTCTCACCATCCCCCCGCTGTATTAAGCGTCGGGGAAAGCAGTTTCATTCATCATTTGGAGGAACACATCATGACGCGAACAAATTTTTTCACTGCATTTCTTTTAATTGCCCTGACGGCACTTTTCCTGGGATGCGCATCGACAGCAAAGCAAGAGGGAACAGGTGAGTATGTTGACGACACGGTCATCACCACCAAGGTCAAGGCGGCAATCCTCGGAGAGGACTCCCTGAAATCAGCCGAGATCAACGTCGAAACCTTCAAGGGCGTGGTGCAACTGAGCGGCTTTGTCAACTCCCAGGCCGACATCAACAAAGCGGTTCAGGTTGCACGCAGCATCAAGGGGGTCCAGTCGGTTAAAAACAGCATGCGGCTCAAATGACGATCCGGCAATAGGCCGGACTGCTCAAGGGCGATCCTGTCCACACCCCGTCTGAAGAAGTTGGCATGGAACACTGTGACGGATGCACGTCCTCACCCTTCCGGGCTTGAAGGAGCCGCTCCCCCACAGGAGAGCGGCTCGCAATTTTTGACGACGGGGAATGCCCGAGGCCAGAGAGTAACTTCGATGCAAACGAGCCAAAGGATGAGCGCGATTTCACCAAAGACCTCGAAAAATTGACGCCGCCAGCACTGATCCCTCATGGCGATGACGATCAAATCGTCTCGATCAGCGCATCTGCCCTGTTGTCGTCCATGCTCAACAAGTAAACGAATTCAGCCAGAACGACAGCTATCAATTCAGGCAGCTTGAAATGTCAGGCGACATGCCAACACTTTGCGCGCCGCGACCTCGCACAAATCACCCTTTCGCTTTTGCGTCGCCATACAGGAGGAGAAACGATGAGCAAAGATACAATTGAAAGCGCCTTTCCGCATGGGCTGCCGCCCCTCCCCTACGCCGACAACGCGTTAGACCCAATAATATCGGCAAAGACGGTGAGTTTCCACTACGGCAAGCACCACCAGGGCTATGTCGACAACCTGAACAAGCAGGTGTTGGGAACGGAGTTTGCGGACATGTCGCTGGAGAAAATAATCACCGGGTCAGCCGGCAAGGCCGAGTACACCGCGATTTTCAACAATGCCGCGCAAACGTGGAACCACACGTTTTACTGGCGCAGCTTGAGGCCGAAGGGCGGCGGTGCGCCGCCAGAAGCGTTGCAACACAAAATTGAGACATCCTTCGGTTCGTTGGATGTCTGCAAGAAGGAGTTGGCGACAGCGGCGATGGCCCAGTTCGGCAGCGGCTGGGCATGGCTTGTGCTCAATGGCGACAAACTCCAGGTGAT